>JBIIDD010000166.1:0-3994 GCA_044238565.1 Candidatus Nanopelagicales bacterium | reverse complement strand
TAGGAGAGGGATGCCACATCCGGCACGGCCGCACCCTCGAGCATGCGCTCGAAGGCGTCAGTGATGCCGATCAGCGGATCGACGACCTGCAGCAGCGTGATCTCCCCTGCCCCCGCGAGCACAGATGACGCGGTGATGAGGTCCAGGTGCGTCTCGACGTCGACATTGACGAAGGGCTCATCTACACCGGTGCCCGTCACCACGTCGATCGTGGGAGCCGCGTAGCCGAAGCACTCAGCCGCTTCGGCGAGATCCTCCGGGTCGAATCCTCCGCCCATCGAGATCACGGTGAGCCTGGCCCCCTGACCGCGGACCCCCTTCGCGGCCAGAGCGGTGGTGCCGTACGCCGTCTGGATCTGGGCGGGGGTGTAGACGGCTCGCTCCTCGAGGGCCTGCGCCCGGCAATCGGCCTGGATCGTGCCGGTGTTGCGGGGCCAGGGCAGGGGTGTGCCGGGCGAGGCGAGCGTCGCCTCGAATGCCTCCACCTGGACGGGATCGATGCCCGGCAGGTCATCGACCGGCACGTAGACCGCCGCGACCGGGACCCACTCCGCGGTGAGCTTCCGCAGCGACTCCGGTGGCTTGGCGTAGTCGTTGCCATCGAGCATCTGGAAGATCCGATACGGGCTGCCGTCCGTGGGTTCCACGACCGACATGCGCAGGCCGTAGGCCTCGTTCCACGTCGAGACGGGAGCCGTCAGTCGGGCGAGGATGCGTCCCTTGCCGACCTTGACGGTGATGCCCAGACCCGCCGCCGCCGCGCGCAGCCTGGTGATCGTCTTGGACGAGGCGCCGTAGGTCTTGCCGGCACTGGAGATGGTGGGGTGATCGCGGTAGAGCAGGTTGCCGGGGGTGCTGCGCTCGACAGCAGCCGCATCGAGGGCATCGCGGTCGCGGGGCAGCCCGACGAGGAACGTCACCTCCGGATCCTCAGCGCGGGTGTCGATCGCGGTGCCGCCTGAGCGGGAGGAGCCCGATGCAGCCGGTGATCCCTCGCCGCTGACTACCACCGCGGCGTCTCGTCCCGCCGCCGCAGTCGGCGCGACAAGCGCACCCGCGACAAGGGCCCCCGCGGCCAGGAGGGGGAGGGCTCTGCGCAGCATGTGCATGACCCTAACCCGGATGGCTAACGGACGTAGGTCTGGCCGCGTGCGAGGTCGAGTGATGAACACGGCCCCGGCCCCACGACGGCAGTCAACGACGCACCGTCTCCCGACAAGCGCACCTTCACCGACTGGGTCGGATTCGACCAGCAGTGATCCTGTCCGGCTGTCACTGCGAGGGGGTCCTTCCACGTCTCGGATCCAGCACCCTGCTTGCCGATCATCATCTGGCCGAGCGGCTTCACTGCATTCAGGCCGCCTATGCGAATCGTCCCGCCAGGATCGACAGTGAGCAGAATCTGCGACTGATACTGGCCTGCAGCCATGCCTTCGTTCCAGGTCTCACCGCGATAGGTCAGCTCGTTGACCTTGGCGTCACTGAAGAACCACATGCCTTGCGCGGTGCCCGCCTTGCCCTGCGAGATCGTGCCGCAGGCAGTGCCAGGGATCGGGTCACTCGACGGTGCTCCCAGCTTCGCCAGCCAGCGCTCACGTTGAGCGCCCGCATAGAAGTCGTAGGGGCACACGGCGCGAAGCTCACCGGAGGCCCCCGGGGAAGACGTGAAGCGCGACTGATTGATGAAGCTATTGGTGTGACGGAGATCCTCCACGCGGAAGTCGAAGGCCACGCTCTTGCCGGCCTCACCCTCGAACCAACCGATCTGCTCCCCGGCCTTGACCGGAGTGGCCGTCACGGGCTGTCCGGCACTGGACGGCACGGGCTCCTTGGGGGTGACCTTGGCGACGGCACCGACGACGCCCTTGACGTGGTACAGCTGCACCTGGATGCCGCAACCGGCGTCGAAGAAGAGCGAATACTCAGGCTTGTAGGCCGGATCATCACCGATCTTGTAATAGGCAGCCTGGATGAGCGTCATGTCAACTGGCGCGTAAAGGGGCAGCTTCTGGCCGTCGAGTGAAGGCTTGGAGTGCACATAGGAACGCACCGAGAGCACCCCGCCGAAAGCGGTCTGCTGCCCGATGGGCACGACGACCTGCACCTGATCGGGGTCGATGAAGTCCTTGGTGAACACCGGCCGGGTCGTGCAACCAGGCGTCGGCCCAGGACCAGGGCCAGGCCCCGGATTCGGGCCCCTGTGCAACTGCCAGATCAGTTTCCCCTTGTGCTTGCCCTTGGTCATCTTCGTGCAGATGACCGTGCGCCCAGGGCCATCGCCCGACGTCGTACCCGCCTTGGTGCAGGGCTTGCCCACCAGGGATGCGGCCTGCGCGGGCGCGGCCAGCACGGCCATCACGATCAAGGCGGACGCAGCGACAGCGACGGTCGCGCGGATCCTGCGCATGGGACCTCCCAAGATGGAGACGTGACGCCCCCTCCGGTGACCGGCCCAGTGTGACGCTGGCGCGACCCCTGTGTCCAGAGATAGCCCCTTCCAGAGTTCACCGGTAAGAGGGCACGACAACCGTCACCCAACTCCTTGACGGGTGAATGCACAGTGTCATGCCGCTGGCCTGCCACCTGCCTCTACGTCGGCGATGCCCTGCTTCATGTCGACTCGGGAGAGCAGGATTCCGCCCACGATGAAGAACACGACCAGCGCAAGGATCGCGACGCGGTAGGACCCCAGGAACTGGAGGGTGAGGCCGAAGAGGAGCGGGCCGAGGAGCGAACTCGCGCTTCCCGAGATCTCGTAGAACGAGAAGTACTCGGCCTCGCGATCGCGCGGCACGAGCTGCGCGAAGAGGGAACGCGACAGAGCCTGGCTCCCACCGAGCACGAACCCGATGAAGGCAGCGAGGAAGAGGAAGGGCAGGCTCGATCCCGCCGGGAGCAGGAACGCCACCACGAGGACGAGCGCCCATAGGACCAGGCTGAAGAGCACGACCTTCTTGGCGGTGAAGCGACGTGCGGCGCGCCCGAGCAGGAGAGCGCCGGCGATGCCGACAGCCTGGACGATGAGCACCGCCACGATGATGATCGTGGTTTCCAGCCCGAGCTCCTGGTCGGCGTACGTCGCGGACAAAGCGATAACGGTCTGGATCCCGTCGTTGTAGAAGAAGAAGGCGATGACGAAGAGCATCGCGACGGGGTAGCGGCGCAGATCTCGCATGGTGTGACCGAGTTGCCGCAGACCGACGCCCCGGCGTCCCCCACTCTCGGCCACCTCGGCGGGGACGCGATTCGGTCGATTGCGCAGTCGTGCGAGGGGGATGAGCGTGAAGAGCGCCCACCAGGCGCCCGCAGAGAAGAGTGCGATGCGCACCGCCATGCCCTCGGTGATGCCGAAGGACTCGTGTCCGAGGAAGAGCACGAGATTGGCGACAAGGAGGATGATGCCGCCGGCGTACCCCATGGCCCACGCGCGCGAGGAGACGCCGTCCCGCTCCTCAGGAGTCGCGATCTCCGGGAGGAAGGAGTTGTAGACGACGAGCGCTGCACCGAAGGCGGCGTTGGCAACGATGAAGAGGATGCCGCCGAGTTGGTAGTTGGTGCCGTCGAGGAAGAACATCCCCATGACGGCGAAGGCGCCGATGTAGGCGAAGAGACCCATAATCGACTTCTTCGACTTCGCGGTATCGGCGATGGCACCCACGATGGGCATGAGGATGAGCTGGAAGACCACCGACAGCGCAACGCCGTAGGGGACGTAGGACTCTGCGGTGACGGGGATGACGCCGAGCAGGGTGATCTGCTCACCGGCCTCCTCGGCGGTCCGAGCGATCTCGGTGAGATACGGACCGAGGAAGACCGTGCCCACGGTGGTGGAGAACGCAGAGGCGGCCCAGTCGTAGAAATACCACCCGCGCTGCTCGCGCCGCCGGATCTCAGGTGGGTCGAAGGCCTCGATCGTCGCCATGTGCAGATCGTGCCGCAGTCGCTGCCCCGGAGGGAAGACCCCGATGCGGGGTCGCGCGACTTCGGTACGCCG
>JBIIDD010000005.1:0-14028 GCA_044238565.1 Candidatus Nanopelagicales bacterium | reverse complement strand
ATCGTGTGCGATCGGCTGGTCGTCGGCGTAGCGCAGGCGCTCCAGGACGACCAACTCGGTCGCGGGATCGAGTCCGAGGCTCGTGGACACGGTGGCGTTGACCGTCGTCGCGAGACGGAGTACGTCGCTGCGCGGCGTCGCGCCCTGTGCGGCGACGGAATCGAAGAGCGAGGACAGGGTGCCCAGGCTCTGCCGGTAGACGGTCGGTTCGACGACGGTCGGGCGGCCGCGCTGGCTGCGCAGCACTCCTTCTCCCCGCAGCACGCGCAGCGCCTCGCGAATCGTGTGCCGACTCACCTCGTACTCCTCGGTGAGGCTCAGCTCACCGGGGAAGCCCGCAGCGAAGGCACCGGAGTCGATACGCCGACGCAGGTCGGCGCAGACCTGGGCCCAGAGAGGGAGGGGGTCGGCGCGATCGGGCAGCCGAGCCCCCCACCCGGCTAGAGGCTGCACCGCCGGAGTGGTCATGGATCAAATGTACGGACATCCGGACATAAGAGCAAGGAGCGGGGTCACCCGATCTCGACGGCGGTGGCCAGCCAGCGGCCCTTGACGACCTCGAGACGCAGGGCGACTGCTCGTGCGCGCTCGGCCCCGATGACGACGGCGCTGGCCTCCACGACTCCGGGTGCCGGGGAGGTCACGCGCACGGAGCGCACGCGGCGGCACTGCGGCGCACGCGCCTTGCCCGCGGGATGGCGCAGGGCCGCTGCACCGCGACGGGCGAGCGTCTCGCGGATATCGCGCGTCACCCACCGCGTGAGCTGCCCGGGGGGACGCTCACCAGCTGCCACCTCCAGGATCGCGGGCGCCAGGCGAGCCACCCACGGAGCAGGTGCCGGGAGGCGGCCGCCCTCGGTGTGGAGTGGCTCCGGGAGCGGTGCCACGAGGCGCAGGTGTCGAGCGGGCGGGGGCGTGGCCGGCAGACCGCCGGGCACCTGCCACTCGAGCGGGAGTGGATCTTCGGTCGCCTGGGGGACGGCGGCGAGGGATGTGACGGACATGGCTGCCTCCAGGTGGTCACGTGAATTCGATGGGGTGGCTCTGGTGCGCGTGGATGTCGGTTGATTGCGTTGGGTATCGCTTGGTGCCGATGTGCATTGGACGTTGCCCGCGCAGGGGGAGTCAACGCGTACGCTCCCGCTGTGGATGAACCGATCAGCGCCTCTGCGCGCTTCGACGATCTCCTCGCGGGGATCATCGCCGAGGCTGATGCCGCTGATGCCGCAGCGCGAGACGCCGATATCGCCGAGGTCGAGCGTGCGGTGCGTGCGGAGTCGCGACTGCTCGACCGCATGCGCGCTCAGCGCGCTGTGCGCATCGAGATCGCGGGCGGTGCGCAGGTGACCGGGATGGTGGCGGCCGTGGGCCGTGATGTCGTCGTGCTCGCCGCGGACGATGGCGACTGGGCGATACCGGTGTGGGGGTTGGCGGCGGTCATCGACCTACCCTCGAGTGCCCGCGAAGCACTCTCACCGAGTGAGCGCCTGGGACTCGCCAGCGTGGCACGCGCCTGGGCACGCCAGCGCAGCGTGGTGCGCGTGCTGCGTGTGGGTGCAGGGCCACTCGACGGCACGATCGATGCGGTGGGAGCCGACCATCTGGACCTGGCGGAGCATGACCCCGGCGAGCCGAGACGTCCCGACGCGGTACGTCGCCAGGTCTCGATTCCCCTTGGTGCGGTGGCTGCCCTCAGGCGTCGGTGAATCGCGCGGCGGCCTCGGCGTACTTCGACGCGATGTAGTCCTCGAGCCGCTGCTCCTCGATCCTCCACTGGCCGCGACCGCCGACCTGGATCGCCGGCACCTCGCCTGAGCGGACGAGGGCATAGGCCTGGGCGGCCGACACATTGAGGATCTCGGCGACGTCAGCGAGGGTGAGGAAGCGCGGCATGGCCCGATGGTCGCATCCGGGGGGATGGCGATGCGACAGCGAGCGGGGGCCTGTGGATGACATCGCGCGGCCGACGCCCGGACCGCGCATGCCCGGTGATCGATGAAGGCGCCACCGAGATACGCCGCTGCGAACTTTGGATAGTGGTGCTCGTCCGCAGGAAGCCACCCCTGGAGCCACCATGACCCGTGTTCTCTCCGTGCTCACCCGGCACGCATCCTCCGAGGGCGCCACTGACGGCGTCCCTGCCTCGCCTCCCGCTCGACGCGCAAGTCGATCCTGGTGGCGCGACACGCGTGTGCTCGCAGGCGTTGTCCTCATCGTGGTGTCCATGCTCGTCGGAGCTCGCCTCCTCTCCGGAGGCGACGACACGGTGGCCGCGTGGCAGGCGACACGCGACCTGGCACCGGGTGCGGTCGTCTCCTCCGATGATGTCGTCCCGGTGGCGATCCCCGCATCGCTCGCGGGGGCCTATGCCGACGGCACGGGACTCCCCACGGCACCGCTCGATCGCCCCCTGCTCGCCGGCGAGATCCTTCCCGTCCCCTCGGCCGCGACCGCGGGTGACGCTCGGTGGGTGACGGTGCCCGTCGAGCCGCTCCATGCTCCCGTCGACCTCGCGCCGGGCGAACGCGTCGACGTGTGGGCGACCCAGGGCAGCGACCTCGGTGGTGTGCTGGCGCCCGAACTCGTCCTCGAGAGCGTGCTCGTCTCCCAGGTCGCCGTCGACGGCGTGGGTCTGGGTGGTGAGTACGGCGTGGTGCTCGAGATCGATCCGAGCGCTGCTGCGGCGCTCCTCGCTGCGGCACGCGGTGGCGGCATCGACCTCGTGCGAGTGCCGGCGGTGTCGCGATGAGTGCCGTGCCCGTCCTCCTCGCTGCACCCGATCTGCCCCATGAGCCGGAGCTCGTCTCGCGACTCACTCGCACGGGGGCTCCGGTCGCCATCGTGCGTCGGTGCGTCGATGCGGTGGACCTCCTCGGGGCTGCTGCGGGTGGCACCGCGCGCGTTGCCTTCGTGAGTGCAGGGCTGCCTCGCCTGACGCGAGATGTCGTATCCCGCCTCGCCGCCGCTCAGGTGCGCGTCATGGGTCTCGCAGTCGATACCGACGACAGTGGCGCGCGCACGCTTCGCGCCCTCGATATCCCGGTGGTAGGCGTGCCGGGTGATGACCTCGACCTCGCCGTCGCAGCGCTCGCGCGGGCGGCAGAGGAGCCACGCCCTTCGTCGTGGGAGTACTCCGGCATCGACATCACGACGACCTCCGCGCTCGATTCGCTCGCCCTGGGACGCCTCGTCACGGTGTGGGGCCCCACTGGAGCTCCGGGACGGACCAGCGTGGCCGTGAGCCTCGCGGACGAGTCGGCCCGGGCAGGGGTCCCCGCACTGCTCGTCGATGCCGACACCCAGGGGGGAGCGGTGGCTGCGCACCTCGGACTCCTCGACGATGTGAGTGGCATCGTCGTCGCCTGCCGGCAGGCCGATGCCGGCACACTCGACGCGACGTCGCTCGCGAACGCCGCACGCACGGTCGACGGCCGTCTGCGCGTGCTCACCGGGATCACGAGTGCGCGGCGCTGGGCGGAGTTGCGTCCGGCTGCACTCGGTCGGCTCTGGGAGGTCTGTCGAGCAACTCCCGGGGTCACCGTCGTGGACGCCGGCTTCGGACTCGAATGCGATGAGGAGTTGCTCCACGACACGCGCAGTCCCCGGCGCCACGCCGCGACCCTCACCGCCCTTGCGGCAGCAGATTGCGTCGTCGCGGTCGCGTCTGCCGATCCCGTGGGCATCGACCGCCTCCTCATCGGGCTCGAGGAGCTTCAGCGCATCGTGCCCGACACTCCCGTGCACGTCGTCGTCACACGGCTGCGCCGCAGCGTCCTCGGCAACGACCCCGAGGGTCAGGTGCGCGAGGCCTTGCGTCGCCACGCTGGAGTCGCCGACATCACGTGCGTGCCGGATGACCGCGCGGCGTACGACGCCTGCCTGCGCGAGGGCCGGACCCTTGCCGAGGCGGCACCACGATCCGCGGCACGCGGAGTTCTCCGTGAATTCGCACGCCGGTCGATGCCCACGTCCCGGGAGCGGGAGGCGGTGCCGGCCTAGGATCAGTGCATGCCCGACGCACCCGCCTACTCAGGACTCATCGTCGACTGGGGCGGCGTGCTCACCACGGACATCAACTCCTCCGTGCGCCGGTGGGCCCACCGCCACGACGTCGATCTCTCCACCTATGCCGACATCATGCGCACGTGGCTGGGGCCCGAGGGTGAACTCGAGGCGATGCTCAACCCCATCCATGCGCTCGAGCGCGGCGAGATCGAGGTGCCGCACTTCGAGGAGGTTCTCGCGGGCGAGTTGAGTCGGCGCACCGGCACGCCCGTGGTCGCCGAGGGCTTCCTTGCGCGCATGTTCGATGAGTTCGAGCACGCGCACGACATGAATGCCCTCGTCCGTCGTGCGCGTGACAGCGGGATCCGCACGGCCCTTCTCTCCAACTCCTGGGGTGACTTCTACCCCCGTGACCTGTGGGAAGGGATGTTCGATGTCGTCGTGATCTCAGGTGAGGTGGGCATGCGCAAGCCCGAACCCGAGATCTTCCACCTCACCCTGGATCTCATGGGCCTCCCGGCTACCGCCTGTGTGTTCGTCGACGACCTGCCGCACAACATCACGGCCGCCGCTGATCTCGGAATCGTGGGCGTGCGCCATGTCGCCTACGAGGAGACCCTCACCGAGCTCCAGGCACTCTTCGATATCGATCTCGCCTGAAAGACGGGATCGCGCCGAGGCCGTGGCACGATGGCATCGTGGCCGACCGCCTCTCCGCCCTCGACTCGTCGTTCCTCTATCTCGAGGGTCCCGCCACGCCCATGCATGTGGGCAGCCTCACCCTCTTCCAGGAGCAGCCGGGTGTGCTCGACCACGAGCGCCTGGTCAAGCTCATCCGCGACCGCATCGCCTACGTCCCGCGCTATCGCCAGCGTCTGCGCGAGGTCCCCGGACGCCTCGCGTCACCCGTCTGGGTCGACGACGAGCGCTTCGACGTCACCTTCCATGTGCGTCGCTCCGCGCTGCCTGCCCCGGGCTCGCTGCGCCAGCTCAACGACCTCGTCGCGCGGATCATGAGCCGCCCCCTCGACCGGCGTCATCCCCTGTGGGAGGTCTACCTCGTCGAAGGAGTAGAAGGAAATCGCTTCGCGTTGCTGAGCAAGACGCATCAGGCGATGGTCGACGGCGTCACCGCCGTGGACCTGGGTGAGGTCATCCTCGAGGAGACCGATCAGGTGCGCGGGGCACCCGTGACGACGTGGCGACCAGCGCGCGGTCCTAGCTCAGTCGAGCTCGTCGCGGGTGCCGTGGGCGATGTCGTCGCGCATCCGACGGCGCTCGTCGATGTCGTGCGCGGTGGCATGGGTTCGGCGCGACAGGCGGTGGGCGATGCCGTCGCGACCGTGATCGCTGCCGTGCGTCCGCACGAGCCCAGTCCCCTCATCGTCGAGGTGGGGCAGCAGCGCCGCTTCACGACAGTCGACCTGAGGCTCGAGCAGCTGCGGGAGGTGCGCAGAGCGCGGGGAGGCACGATCAACGACGTGGCTCTCGCGGTCGTCACCGGGGCGCTGCGTTCGTGGCTGCTCTCACGCGGGGTGCCGGTCACCCACGAGACGATCGTGCGCACCCTCGTGCCCATGAGCGTCGCAGGCGATCCGGATGCGGCGAGCCTGGTCGATGCCTTCCTGCTCGACCTGCCGGTCGGCGAGCCGGATCCGATCATTCGCCTTCAGCGCATCGCATACGACACCTCGCGCTACGGCGAGGAGGCGCGACCCGTCGGCGCCAAGGCGATGGTGGGTCTTGTGGGTTTTGCCCCGCCGACCCTGCACACCCTCGGCGCGCGTGTGGGGGCCTCGCTGTCGCAGCGTGCCTACAGCCTCACCATCACCAATGTCCCGGGGCCGCAGACACCCCTGTATGCGGGCGGCGCCCGCATGCTGGCCGCCTATCCGATCGTCCCTTTGACTCCGCGTCATGCGCTGAGCATTGGCATGACGTCGTACGATGGCGGTGTGTTCCTCGGGTTGAATGCCGATCGGGATGCCCTTCCCGATCTCGACGTCCTCGCGCAGGCGCTGCGCGAATCGCTCACCGAGCTCCTCGAGGCCACGCGCGGCCCACGCCATCTCACGGTGGCGGAGTGACGATGAGCGACGCGCATGCCTGACTCGTCGTCCATTCCTGTGCGCCGCGGGCTCGTCCTGGGCGGAGGAGGAGTGCTCGGAGGGGCCTGGGCCGTGGGGGCGCTGGAGGCCATCCAGGAAGTCCGCGGCATCGAGCCGCGTGACTTCGACGTGATCGTCGGCACCTCCGCCGGGTCCGTCCTCGGCGCGCTCGTGGGTGCGGGCGTGAGCATCGCCTCGCTGCGCGACCACCAGCGCGGAGAGCCCATCACCGACGGTCCGCTCGCGGGCTATCTCTGGGACTACGAGACGGCTACCGGCGGGCGACGCCCGTCTCTGCCGCGACTGCGGGGGCCCGGCTCCGTGCGCCTCATGGCATCGTCCCTGCGCCACGGACTCAAGATGCCTCCCACCGCAGTGCTCTCAGCCTTCATGCCCCTGGGCAACGGCTCGCTCGAGCGCGTCGGTCATCTCATCGATGCCATCACTCCCTATGGCGAATGGTCCCCGCATCAGTCGCTCTGGGTCGTCGCCATGGACTACGAGGCTGGTCACCGAGTGGTGTTCGGGCGTGATGATGCGCCGCCCGCCGCGCTCTCCGATGCCGTCATGGCATCGTGCGCGATCCCGGGATGGTTCGAGCCTGTGACGATCGACGAGCGCACGTACGTCGATGGGGGTGCCTGGTCGGCGACGTCCGCAGACGTCCTGGTCGGCCACGGCCTCGACGAGGTCTACGTCGTGGCACCCATGGTCTCCTTCGAGACCGACGAGCCCGACTCACTGCTGAGCCGACTTGAGCGCCGCTGGCGCGGCAGCGTCACCCGACGGTGCGAGGCCGAGGTCGACGAACTCCGCGAGGACGGTGCGCGCGTGATGGTGCTGGGGCCCGGCCGCGAGGACCTCCAGGCCATGGGCGGCAACATCATGGACGGCCGCCGTCGGCTCGAGGTGCTCGAGACATCCCTGAGGACGAGCCGGGTGGCCCTGGAGCATGGCGGATCTGGCAGGCTGGCCGACACAGGCTGACACAGGCCAATGGCTCGAGGAGGCGACGGCCATGGGGCTGTCCCACGGGGGAGACCCGCAGGGGCGCACCGTCCTGCGCGAGGTCGAGGGCATGGCGGCGGGAAGTCCGCTGCTGGAGGACCTGGCGCCCGTCTACTACCGGCACGTCCCCGCCGAAGACCTCGAAGCGCGGCGCCCGGCCGACCTCCTCGGTGCCTTGGTCTCCCACGTGGAGCTTGCGAGCGAGCGCCCGCCGGGCACGGCACGCGTGCGAGTCCACACGCCCACCGAGGACGCCGATGGCTGGTCCTGCGGCGGCCCCGTGGTGGAGATCGTCACCGACGACATGCCCTTCCTCGTCGACTCCGTCGCAGCGGAACTCACCCGATTGGGTCGCTCGCTCCGGCTCGTGATCCATCCCGTCCTCTCGGTCCAGCGCGACGTCACCGGTGCGCTGCAGGGCGTGGCACCCGATGGCCCGGGCACGAGGGAGTCCTGGATCCACGCCGAGATCAGCCGGGGAGGAGCCACTGCGGCGGAGATCGAAAACTCGCTGCGGCGGGTGCTCAGCGACGTGCGCGAGGCCGTGGAGGACTGGCCTCGCATGCGCGCCAAGGCCATGGAAACGGCGAATCAGATCCAGGAGCATCCACCCGCCGGCATCGAGCCCGCTCAGGCCGCTGAGTCGGCGGCACTCCTGAGGTGGGTGGCTGACGACAACTTCACCTTCCTCGGCTACCGCGAGTACGACCTCGTCAGCGACGAGGGGGGTGATCGCCTCCGTGCTGTCCCAGGCACCGGACTGGGCATCCTCCGTTCAGACCCCGACCTCACGGGTGCCTCCACGTATCTCAGCGATCTGGTCGCTGCGCGGGCGCGGGAGCCGCGCATCCTCGTGCTCACGACCGCCAACAGTCGCTCGACGGTTCACCGTCCGTCCTATCTCGACTACATCGGCGTCAAGCGCTTCGACGACACGGGGCGTGTCATCGGTGAGCATCGCTTCCTCGGGATCTATGCCGCGTCGATGTACGCGCAGTCCGTGCGCGAGATCCCCCTCCTGCGCACTCGCGTCGACCAGGTGATGGCCGAGCTCGATATCGATCCGCGCTCGCACACGGGCAAGGAGGTCATGCAATTCCTGGAGACCTATCCCCGTGAGGAGCTCTTCCAGGTCGAGGCGTCCGATCTCGCTGCGGTGGCCCTGGCGGTGCACCAGATGGCGGAGCGCCGGCAGACCAGGCTCTTCGTCCGTCGCGACCCCTACGGCCGCTTCATGTCGTGCTTCGTCTACCTCCCACGCGATCGCTACACCACCGCCGTGCGCCTGCGCATCCAGGCGATCCTGCAGGAGGCCTACGGCGGTGCCTCGGTGGACTACACCGCGCGCGTGTCGGAGTCTGTGCTCGCACGCCTGCATGTGGTGGTGCGCGCGGCACCGGGCGAGGTCATCCGCGAAGCCGATGTCGTCGAGGTCCAGGCGCGCATCGTCGACACCGTGCGGAGCTGGGCTGACGACTTCGCCGCCGACCTCATCGATCGGGTGGGCGAGGACCGCGCTGCTCAGATCCTTGCGGTCTACTCCGACGGATTCCCCGAGTCCTACAAGCACGAGGTGCCCGCGGATGCCGCCGTCAAGGATGTGCTCATCGCAGAGGGATCACCTGACGGCGAGATTCGCCTACGCCTCTATGCCCCCGAAGGCCATGAGTCCCGGCTGCGTCGTCTCAAGATCATCCGGGCGGGTGACTCCATCTCGCTGTCCCGGGTGCTGCCCGTGCTGGGATCCCTCGGTGTCATCGTCGAAGACGAGCATCCCTACGACATCCAGCGGGTCGGCAGGGTGCCGCTGCACGTGTACGACCTCGGCTTCCAACTGCCTGAGGGTGACATCCCCGCGCGCGAGGACCTCCGTGAGCGATTCGAGGCGGCGTTCCTTGCCATCTGGCACGGCAGATGCGAGGCGGATGCACTCAATGGCCTCGCGGTGCGGACGGCGCTCACCTGGGAGCAGGTCGTCATCCTGCGCTGCTATGTCCGCTACCTCCAGCAGACGGGTGCGAGCCTGGGCCAGGACTTCGTCGAGTCGGCGCTCTTGGGCAATCGCTCGATCGCCCAACTCCTGGTGGAGATCTTCGAGGCGCGGTTCGACCCGAGTAGGGAGGATGGGCGGCGCGATCGGCAGGACACGCTGGCTGCCCGAGCGCGTCAGGCTCTCGACGACGTGACGAGCCTGGACGAGGATCGGATCCTGCGCTCCCTGCTCGGCATGGTCGTTGCGACGCTGCGCACCAACGCCTATCGGCGTGACGGCGAGGGCCAGCCCCTCGACCGACTGTCCATCAAGTTGGACCCTCAGCTCATCCCCGAACTGCCGCTGCCGCGGCCGCGCTTCGAGATCTGGGTCTACTCCCCGCGCGTCGAGGGAGTGCACCTGCGCTTCGGCCGCATCGCCCGCGGCGGCTTGCGCTGGAGCGATCGTCGCGCGGACTTCCGCACCGAGGTGCTCGGGCTCGTCAAAGCGCAGGAGGTCAAGAACGCCGTCATCGTGCCGGTGGGTGCCAAGGGTGGCTTCCTCCCCAAGTCGCTGCCGGATCCTCAGGTGGATCGCGATGCGTGGATGACCGAAGGACGTGCCGCCTACGCCACGTTCATCCGAGGCATGCTCGACATCACCGACAACCTTGTCGACGGGGTCGTGGTGCCTCCGCCTGACGTGGTCCGTCACGACGGTGATGACCCCTACCTCGTCGTGGCAGCCGATAAGGGCACGGCAACCTTCTCCGACCTCGCCAACTCCGTGGCCGAGGAGTACGCCTTCTGGCTGGGCGACGCCTTTGCCTCCGGTGGATCTGCGGGATACGACCACAAGGCCATGGGCATCACCGCCCGCGGCGCGTGGATCTCCGTGCAGCGGCACTTCCGCGATCTCGGCGTCGACGTGCAGCGCGAGGACTTCACGGTGGCCGGGATCGGCGACATGAGCGGTGACGTCTTCGGCAACGGCATGCTGCTCTCACCGCATATTCGGCTGGTCGCGGCCTTCGATCATCGCCACATCTTCCTCGACCCCGATCCCGACCCCGTGACCTCTTTCGCGGAGCGGGAGCGACTCTTCGCGCTGCCGCGTTCGTCCTGGGATGACTACGACCGCGCACTCATCTCACGCGGAGGCGGCGTATACCCGCGCAGTGCCAAGTCGATCGACATCACGCCCGAGGTGAGGTCGCGCCTGGGCATCGCGGACGACGTCACCTCTCTGACGCCAGCTGAGCTCATCAAGCGCATCCTCGCTGCCCCCGTCGACCTTCTCTGGAACGGCGGCATCGGCACCTACGTCAAGTCCCAGACGGAGACCAACTCCGATGTGGGTGACAAGGCGAACGATCCCGTGCGCGTCAATGGCAACTCCCTGCGATGCCGCGTCGTCGGCGAGGGCGGCAATCTCGGGCTCACGCAGCTCGGTCGCGTCGAGGCGAGCCGGCACGGCGTACGCCTCAACACGGACGCCATCGACAATTCGGCGGGAGTGGATACCAGTGACCACGAGGTCAACATCAAGATCCTCCTCGATGGAGTGGTCCGAGACGGCGAACTCACCGAGGTCGACCGCGATGCGCTCCTGGCGGCCATGACCGACGAGGTCGCGGCGCTCGTCCTCGCGGACAACTATGACCAGAACGTGCTTCTGGGAAATGCGCGGTGGGGTGCGGCAGCCCTCATCTCGGTGCATGCCCGCATGATCAGTGATCTCGAAGCACGGGGGATTCTCAATCGTGCCCTCGAGTACCTCCCCGATGACGAGGAGATCACCACGCGCGCGGCCGCCCACCAGGGCTTGACCTCGCCGGAACTCGCCATCCTCGCCGCCTACGCCAAGATCGCGCTCACCGGCGACCTCGACGGCACAGGGCTGTCCGCCGACCCGTGGTTCGCTCAGTACGCCATCGACTACTTCCCGGCTCTCCTCCGCGATCGTTTCGCCGATCGCATCGGGAGCCACCCGCTGCACGAGGAGATCATCACCACCGTCGTCGTCAACAATCTCATCAATGACGGTGGGATCTCGGTCGTCTACCGGGCCTGCGAGGAGACAGGTGCCTCGCCCATCGAAGTGGTCCGCGCAGCGACCGCGGCGTCGGCGATCTTCAACCTGCCGGCGTTCTGGACGTCGGTCAACAGCCTCGACAACCAGGTGCCGACGTCGGCACAGGACCTCCTGCACCACGAGTCGCGTCGCCTGCTCGACCGCTCCATCCGGTGGTTCCTGCAGACCCGGGGCGGTGCCCTGGACGTGTCCGCCGAAGTAGCCCGCTTCGCCCCGGCTGTCGCCGAACTCACCCCGCTCGTGCCCGCTGCGCTCGTGGGCATCGAGCGCACACGGCTCGACGCCTCCACCGCCTCGTTCGTCGCGAGCGGCGCCCCCGTCGCCCTGGCCGAGCAGGCAAGCGCGATGCTCGATGTCTTCGCCCTGCTCGACATCGTGCAGATCGCCGACGCCGTCGGGCAGTCGCCGGCGCAGATCATGCCCCTCTACTTCGCTCTTTCCGAGCGCTACGACGTCGATCGCCTGCTCACCCGCATCACGGCACTGCCGCGCGGCGATCGCTGGACAGCCCTGGCGCGACAGGCCCTGCGCACGGATCTCTACGCCGCGCTCGCAGGCGTGACGGCGGGTGTGGCGACGGCGACGCGACCGGACCAGTCGTCGGAGGCGCGCATTGCCTCCTGGGAGGAGCAGCATCGCGAGGGTCTTGCGCGTGCGCAGGCCACCCTCGATCAGATCGCGGCCCTCGAGACGGGAGATCTCGCGACCCTGTCGGTGGCACTGCGGGTGCTGCGCAATCTCGTCGCGCAGGGACAGGGTGAGTCGGCGCGAGGCCAAGGCGGGTAGGTTCTCTCCATGGCGGCACTGAGCGAGGAGTTGATCAGGTCCCTCCCCAAGGTGCTCTTGCATGATCACCTCGATGGCGGGCTGCGGCCCTCCACCGTGGCTGATCTTGCCGCCGAGACCGGCTACGCCGACCTGCCGGAGACCGACCCTGACGCCCTCGCGGCCTGGTTCCGCGATGCGGCCGATTCCGGGTCCCTGGATCGCTACCTCGAGACCTTCCAGCACACCGTCGGCGTGACGCAGACACCCGAGGCCCTCGCTCGGGTGGCACGCGAGTGCGCCGAGGACCTTGCTTTCGACGGTGTTGTCTACGCCGAGGTGCGCTTTGCTCCCGAGCTGCACACCCAGCGGGGCCTGTCCCTGCGGGACGTGATCGACGCCGTGCTCGATGGCTTCCGCGAGGGGGAGCGCGCAACAGGTATCCGCATCGGCACCCTGCTCACGGCCATGCGCACGGCGGCTAAGAGCCGCGAGATCGCCGACCTCGTGGTGGAGTACCGCGATCGCGGTGTGGTCGGATTCGATATCGCGGGCCGGGAGGCCGGCTATCCGCCGACCCGGCACCTCGATGCTTTCGAATACCTCCGCCGGGAGAACGCTCACTTCACCATCCACGCCGGAGAGGCCTTCGGACTGCCGAGCATCTGGGAGGCGATCCAGTGGTGCGGCGCCGACCGCCTGGGTCACGGCGTGCGCATCGTCGACGACATCGAGCGCCGACCTGATGGGACCTATCACCTGGGCCCACTCGCCGCCTATGTGCGCGATCGGCGTATCCCCCTCGAGCTCTGCCCCACGTCCAATGTCATGACGGGTGCGGCGCCGAGCATCGCCGAGCACCCGATCGGGCTCCTCGCCGACCTGCGCTTCCGCGTCACCATCAACACCGACAACCGCCTCATGTCGCACACGTCGATGACCCAGGAGATGCTTGCCGTGAGCGAGGCCTTCGGCTGGGGCGTGCGCGAGATGCGCTGGCTCACGGTCAACGCCATGAAGAGCGCCTTCATCCCCTTCGATGAGCGGCTGGCTCTCATCGATGACGTCATCAAGCCTGCCTACGCCGCCGCGGGAGCGTAGGGTCGCGCTATGAGTGTCATCGAGCAGCTGCAGGCCACCGCCGTCAATGTCGAGGGAGTCCGCGAGGGGCTCGGCCGTCTGCGTGGTGCACTCGAGCAGACGGAGTCGGTGCTCACGATCGCCGATGAGGTGCTCGGCATGACCGATGATGTCCTCGAGTCGACGGCGCAGGCCCTCGAGACGTCCAAGCGCTGGGCGCCGCGGGCGGCGATCGTTGTGGGTGTCGTGGCTGTGGCGGCGATCGGCGTCGTCGTGGTCATGCGTCTGCGCAAGCGCGACGAGGACTAGGGCAGCCGCAGGGTCCAGGCCGTCGACTCGATCGTGAAGCCCACGCGCTCGTAGGCGCGCAGGGCCCGGTCGTTGCCCACCGTGACGACGAGACCCAGTGAGTCGAATCCCTCCAGGCGCGACGCAGCCCACCGCAGCAGTGCCGATCCGGTGCCGGCGTACGCAGGGTCAGGGTCTCGCCACAGATCCGACACCCAGGGTCCCTCACCGGGCCGATCGACGATGAGGATGCCGCCGTACGCGAAGTCGTCGCGCACCGCGATCGCACTCGCGTGGCAGATGAGTGGTCCGAGTCGACCTCCCGATGTGTAGGGCTCGAGGTAGTCCTCGATGAGGGATGCCCCGCCAGGGAGATGGTCGGGATGCTCAGGTGGGTACGCCGCGAGGAACGCGGGCAGGACCTCGACCCAGGGCACGGGAGGTGTGCCGCCAGCCTCGAAGGGCCGGACCTGCGGATCGTCGACGTCCGCGACAGGCAGCGCAAGGCGCATCTGATGGGCGTGGCGCACGCTCTGGGCGCCCGCCGACAGCAGGGCATCGGCCAGGGCGGCGTCGGCCGTGGACGCAAAGCCCCCGGGCAACGCCTCCTGGAGCGCTGCGACCGCCTCCGCGACCGAGACTCCGGGCAGGCGGACGATCTCGTCGGCCCAGGGCCTGCCCTCGCGCGTGGCGGAGGTGAATGCGAGC
>JBIIDD010000165.1:0-4021 GCA_044238565.1 Candidatus Nanopelagicales bacterium | reverse complement strand
CGCGCCTACCTCGGCGAGGAACTCAGCGACGCAGGGAGGGAGACCCGATGACCGCCGTGGCAGAGCCCATCACGGGCACGTGGACGCTCGTCGGAGCCGTGCAACGCCGCGCCCAGACGGCGCCCGATGGAGTCGCGATGCGTGCCAAGCGGCTGGGGATCTGGCGCGACATCACCTGGGCCGAGTATGCGGACCAGGTGAGCCTGGTCGGGCACGGTCTCCTCTCCCTGGGCATCGAGCCCGGCGACCGCGTCGCTATCCACTCCGAGAACCGACCCGAATGGCTCTTCGCAGACCTCGGCACCAACTCCGTGCGCGGCATCACGGTCGGTCTCTACCCGACCAATCCGGCACCCGAGGTCGCCTACCTTCTCGCTGACTCCGGCGCGCGCATCCTCATCGCCGAGGACCAGGAGCAGGTCGACAAGGCCCTGCTCATCGAAGCGCAGTGCCCTGCACTCGAGCACATCGTCTACCTCGAGCCGCGCGGCGTCGCAACGATCGACAACCCCAAGCTCATGAGCTGGGAGGAGTTCCTCGCCCGCGGTCACGCTCACCGCGAAGCGGATCCCCGCGCCCTCGATCGCATCGCCGATAGGGCCGAGCCCGGAGACATCGTGACGCTGGTCTACACCTCAGGCACCACGGGTCCGCCCAAGGGCGCCATGCTTTCCAACGCCAACGTCGAGTTCGCGAGCAATGTCATCGTCGATGGTGGAGGCCTCTATGACCCGCCCCCCAACCCCAGCGACGTGATCCTGTCCTACCTGCCGCTGTGCCACGTCGCTGAGCGTGCGGTGACCACCTGGACCAATGCCATCTCCGGAGCTGTCGTGCACTTCGCCGAGTCCATCGACACGGTGACGATCAACATCCGAGAGGTGCAGCCCACCCTCTTCTTCGCGGTGCCGCGCATCTGGGAGAAGCTCAAGGCAGCCGTCGAGGTGCGGATGGCGGCAGCCTCGCGCATCAAGAAGCTCAACTACGTCGTCTGGATGAAGGTCGGCAACGGCATCGCCACGACGATGCTGGCCAATGGCGGCAAGCACACCCTGTGGAGTCGCCTGCGCTACGCCGTGGGCTACGTCTTCCTCTACCGCGCCCTGCGGGAGCGCCTCGGCCTGCGCCGCGTTCGCGCCGCGGCATCAGCCGCAGCCCCCATCTCACCCGATGTGCTCTTCTTCTTCTTCACCATGGGCGTCGTCATCAACGAGCTCTACGGCATGACGGAGAACAGCGCTGTCGCGACCAGCAACCGTCGCGGTCGAATCAAGCTCGGCACCGTGGGCGAACCCCACCCGGGCGTCGAGGTCGTCCTCGCCGAGGGGACGGGGGAGATCCTGACCAGGCATCCCGGCACCTTCGCGGGCTACTGGGGCAAGCCTGAGGCCACCGCTGACACGATCGACAGCGAGGGGTGGCTCCACACCGGCGATGTCGGAGAGTGGGTCGACAGCACGCACTTGAAGATCGTCGATCGGATCAAGGACATCATCATCACGGCGGGTGGCAAGAACATCTCGCCCTCGGAGTTGGAGAACGCGCTGAAGGCGTCACCCTTCATTCGAGAAGCGGTCGTCATCGGCGATCAGCGCCCCTACCTCACCGCCCTCATCGGAATCGAGGAGGACACGGTCGGCCAGTGGGCACGCGCCAAGCGGATCCCCTACACCACCTATCGAGACCTGTCCGAGAAGGAAGACGTCCTGCGTCTCGTCCAGGGCATCATCGCGAAGGTCAACGAGGCGACAGCCCGAGTCGAGAACATCCGCAAGTTCCGGATGCTCACCAAGGCGCTGGACCACGAGGACGGTGAGCTCACGGCGACGCAGAAGGTCAAGCGCTCCGCCCTGACCAAGACCTTCGAGCCCCTCATCGATGACATGTACTCGGGGGCCGACCGGCTTCCGGGCGGCGACCAGAGCGACGTCATCGTCGTCGCGCATGCGGAGGCCTAGGCCATGGAGGACTTGATCTCTTCCCTTGTCCGCGGGCTCGGGCTCGGTGGTCTCTACGCAGTGCTGGGCGTGTCCTTCGTGATCGTCTACCGCGCCACAGGGGTGATCAACTTCGCGACACCGGCGCTGATGATCCTGGGCGCCTTCTTCACCGGCTCCTTCGGCAACGCCATCGGCCTGCCCTTCTGGCTCTCGGTGCTGCTGGGCATGGCCGTCATGGCGGTCATCGGGATGGTCATCGAGCGGATCACCCTGCGGCCGATGGTCGGCAGACCGGCCTTCTCGGCTGCGACGGTCACTGTCGGTGTCTTCATCATCCTGCTCATCGTGGCTGGTCGCCTTATCGGCTCCGAGCTCCTCACCGTCAATGACCCCTTCGGCCTCAACACGGTCGACGTCTTCGGAGCCCGCCTCTTCACCGTCGACATCGCGCGCCTGGTGATCGCCCTCGTCGCCATCGGGATCGTGGGCCTCTTCCTCGCCCGGTCGCGCACTGGCCTGGCCATGCGAGCCACGGCATTCGATCAGGAGACAAGCCTGGCGCAGGGCATCAACGTCGGCCGGATGTTCGGGCTCTCGTGGGGTATCGCCGCCGCCATGGCCGCCCTCGCCGGAGCGTTGCTCACTGCCGGCAGCTCCGGTGTCGAGACGACCGTGGCCCTCGTCGCGCTCAAGGCGCTCCCGGTGATCATCCTCGGCGGTCTCGACTCGATCAAGGGCTCGGTCATCGCCGGTCTCATCATCGGCGTCGCCGAGTCCCTCACGCGCACGTACCAGCCCATATACGCCCCGTGGCTGGGAGCCAACTTCGACGTGATCGTGCCCTACCTGATCATGATCCTCGTCTTGATGGTCCGACCGTACGGCCTCTTCGGGACCAAGGAGGTGGTGCGGGTATGACGACCGCAACCAAGGCATCACTGCACACCGTCAAGGGACGGCCCCAGCTCTTCACGAGCTACGCGAGCGAGATGCGGATCTTCAACACCCGCGTCAAGCGCAACTGGGTCATCGCGGGGATCATCGCCATGGCGATTCTTCCCTTCTTCCTCCAGCGCGACATGGTGGCGCTGCTCACCACCGTGCTCATCTTCGCCATCGGTGGGATCGGGCTCAATGTCCTGACGGGGTACGCCGGCCAGGTGTCCCTCGGTCAGGCGTTCTTCATGGGCGTCGGTGCGTACACCGCGGCCGTCCTCGGCGGGGAGGCGCAGGGAAATGTGATCGGCCTCGGCCTCGACATGGTGATCTGGCTGCCCCTGGCCGGCCTGGTGCCCGCGCTCGTCGCCTTCGTGCTCGCACCCCTTGCCGCACGCGTGCGCGGCCTATACCTGGCCATCCTCACCCTCGGCCTGGTCTTCATCGGGGAGCACATCTTCAAGGAGGCCAAGCCCATCACCGGAGGAGCGGGAGTGGGTCGGGCACCCGCTGAGCCGGTCTTCCTCGGCTTCGACCTCTTCTCCAATCAGACGATCCTCGGCTACCGCATCGACCGCTTCACGATCTTCTACGTCGCCTGCCTCGTCATCTTCCTGGTCATGGCCTTCGGTGCGCGTAACTTCGTGAGGTCTCGCTACGGCCGCAACTTCGCAGCCGTGCGTGACCGCGATGTGGCGGCCGAGGTCATGGGCGTCTCCCTGCTGCGCACCAAGACACTCGCTTTCACCGTGTCGTCGTTCTACGCCGGCATTTCGGGTGCCCTGCTCTCCATCGTGATCGGGCGCATCTCGCCGGAGACCTGGAACATCTTCCTGTCGATCGACTTCCTCGCCGTCGTCTTCATCGGCGGCCTCGCCACCATCAGCGGCTCGATCATGGGCGCGGTCTTCGTCGTGATGCTGCCCAAGCTCGTCAACACGATCACCGGATTCATCCCGGGATTCGGAGGCATCGGCGACGGGGGGCTGCTCAACGTCTTCGAGCTTCAGAGCATCATCTTCGGCCTGCTCATCATCCTCTTCCTCATCCTGGAGCCACGAGGGCTCTACGGACTCTGGCTGCGATTGCGCAACTACTTCAAGGCGTGGCCGTTCAGTTATTGACGCACGCCGGAGATTGACGGC
>JBIIDD010000164.1:0-4025 GCA_044238565.1 Candidatus Nanopelagicales bacterium | reverse complement strand
ACACGGGTGAGTCGCCGGTGAAGGGAGGCTTGCCGGTGAGCAGCTCGTAGAGCAGGACGCCGGAGGAGTAGATGTCGCTGCGGGCATCGACGATCTCGCCACGTGCCTGCTCCGGCGAGAGGTACTGAGCCGTGCCCATGACGGTCTGGGCCGAGGTCATGGTGTGTCCGGAGTCGTTGATGGCTCGCGCGATGCCGAAGTCCATCACCTTGACATCGCCTGTGCGAGTGAGCATGACGTTGGCGGGCTTGATGTCGCGGTGGATGATGCCGTGTCGATGCGCGTAGTCGAGAGCGCTGAGCGTGCCTGCGGTGATCTCGAGGGACCGCTCGGGGAGCAGCCGGCGTCCACTCGACAGGATCTGCCTCAGGGTCATGCCATCGACGTACTCCATGACGATGTAGGGCACGACGGTCGACTCGGTGCCGTCGATGAGGATGTCTTCACCCGTGTCGTAGACAGCCACGATGTTGGGATGGTTGAGAGAGGCCGCGGATTGCGCCTCACGGCGGAAACGGGCCTGGAACGCCGGGTCGCGGGCCAGGTCGGGTCGCAGGATCTTGATGGCGACGCGACGACCAAGCCGGGTATCGCGGGCCTCCCACACCTCGGCCATGCCGCCCCGGCCGATGACCCCCACGAGCTCGTAGCGGTCGCCGAGGGTGCGGCCCACGCCGGGGTCCTGCGTCACGCCTGCCTCCCAGATTGCTTCAATGCTGACGTCCCAGTGTCGCAGCGAGTTCCCCCTGAAGCGCGGATGAGGGGCCCCGTCACCTCAATGCCGCCTCGATGACCGCGCGCGCGATGGGGCCGGCGAGGGCGCCACCGCTGAGCTCGGTCTGGCCGCCGTCCTCGACGACGACGGCCACGGCGATGCTGGGATTGGTGGCTGGTGCCATGGCCACCATCCACGAGATGGGCTGATCGCCGTCACGCCCGGTCTGTGCGGTGCCGGTCTTGGCCCCGACGAGCACGGGGTTGCCGGATCCGTCGACGATGCCCTGCAGTACGCCGGCGGTCCCCTCCTCGACGACCGCCACCATCATCTGCTGCATCTGGGCGGCGTCCTCGGGAGAGAGCGCCGTGCGGAAGATCGTGGGGTCGGCGGTGCGCAGGATGGTGAGGTCAGGGGCTCGGATCTCCTGCACGAGGTAGGGCTCCATGACGACGCCGTTATTGCCGATGCCGGCAACGACCATGGCCATCTGCATTGCGGTGGCGCGGACGTCGAACTGCCCGATTGCGCTGATGGCGGTCTGCGGCTCGTCGGGGTCCTGGGGGAAGCGCGACGTGGCGGCGCGCAAGGGGATCTCGAACCTGTAGTCGAAGCCGAAGAGTTCGGACTGCTCGCGCAGTGCATCGGCGCCCAGCTCATTGCCGAGCCAGGCGAAGGCGGTGTTGCACGAGACAGCAAGTGCCTGCTCCAGGGTGATCTCACCTCCCGGCGCGCACTCCTCGCCCGTCCAATTGCGCAGTGTGCGCTCGGACAGCGGCAGGTCATACTCGGCGGGCCCGGGGAGGACCGAATCCATCGTGAATCGACCCGACGACAGGGCAGCGGCCGCGGTCACGAGCTTGAAGGTCGAGCCGGGGGGATTGAGGGCGACGATCGGGCGGTTGATGAGTGGCTGGTCCGGATCGTTGAGCAGTTCCTCGTAGTAGTCGCGGATTGCTGCAGGGTCATGGGACGACAGGATGTTCGGGTCGAAGGAGGGCGACTGCACCTGCGCGAGGACTCGCCCGGTGGAGGGCTCGATGGCGAAGACAGCGCCTCGAGTGCCCGACATTCCCGCCCAGGCCGCTGCCTGGGCGGCAGGATCGATCGTGGTCGTCACCGCGCCGCCGCGGGGCTGCGCCCCGGCGATGAGTTGCTGAAGACGATCGACGAAGAAGAGGTCGGAGGATCCGGAGAGGACGCCGTTCTCCGTCCGCTCCAGTCCAGTGGCACCGTAGACGAGGGAGTAGAAGCCCGTGACCGAGGCGTACTGCTCCCCTTCGGGATAGACGCGCAGCCACTTGAGTGATCCGCGGGTCTCCTCTGACAGCGCGACAGCCTCAGGGCCGGTGAGGATGGGTCCACGCTGGCGTCCGTACTCGTCGAGGATGACGCGCTGATTGTCAGCGCGGGCGCGGTAGTCGTCGCTGCGGAAGACCTGAATCAGCGTGATGTTGGCCATGAGGGCCACGAGAAGGATGGCGAGCACCAGGCTGATGCGTCGGATGGCACGGGTCATCGGCGCACCACCTGGGTGGCCACGGTGTCGGCTGCCGGGGGTGCAGGTGCCGGCCGCCGCGCGCGATTGGAGATGACGAGCAGGATCGCGATGATCACCCAGTTGGCCACGAGGGAGGAGCCGCCGTAGGAGAGGAAGGGTGTCGTCAGACCGGTGAGGGGGATGAGGCGAGTGACCCCGCCCACGATGACGAAGACCTGCAGGGCGAGTGTGATCGACAGGCCAGCGGCGAGGAGTTGTCCGAAGGGGTCGCGGACGGAGACCGCGGTGCGCAGTCCGCGCTCGATCAGCACCGCATAGAGCAGGAGGATGCCGATCGCGCCGGTGAGTCCGAGCTCCTCGCCGAGTCCGGCGAGGATGAAGTCGGTGTTGGCGAAGGGCACGAGCTCGGGGTAGCCGCGACCGAGGCCGGTGCCGAAGAGGCCGCCGTTGGCGAATCCATACAGCGACTGCACGATCTGGTAGCCGCCAGTGTCGGAGTAGGCGAAGGGATCGAGCCAGATCTGCACGCGCGTGCGCACGTGGCCGAAGAGCATGTAGGCGAGGACTGCCCCCGCCGCGAAGAGAATCGCGCCGAGCACGAGCCACGACCACCGCTGCGTGGCGATATAGAGCATGGCGACGAAGAGACCGAAGAAGAGCAGGGAGGTGCCGAGGTCGCGCTCGAAGACGAGGACGCCGAGGGAGACGGCCCAGACGATGAGAATCGGACCGAGGTCGCGCGCACGGGGCAGGGGTACGCCGAGCACCTTGGTGCGCACCAGCGCGAGTGAATCGCGGGTGACGACCAGATACCCCGCGAAGAAGATCGTGAGCAGGATCTTGGCGGCCTCGGCGGGCTGGAAGGTGAATCCGCCGACGCGCACCCACAGCGTCGCGCCGTTGACGGTGGCACCGATCACGGGGGCGAGTGGGAGGAGCAGGAGGATCACGCCGACGAGCCCACAGGTGTAGGTGTAGCGCTGCAGGACCCGGTGGTCGCGCAGGACCAGCAGCACGAGCACGAAGAGCAGCACGGCGACGGCGTACCAGGTGAGTTGGTTGTAGACATCGGGTGTCGGGACGGGGTTGCCGTTGCGTTCGGCACGTTGCACGGCAGCGACGTCGAGGCGGTAGATCATGACGAGACCGAGGATCGTGAGCAGTGTCGCGATCGGCAGCAGGAAGGGGTCTGCGTAGGGCACGCGCCACCGCACGACCACGTGAGCGATGAGGGCGAGCACGCCGACGACCGCAGCTGTGATCCAAAAGCGCGAGTGCAGGCCCTCTCCGGTGGACCAGGCCACCTGCTGCGTGCCGAGGACCCCGAGTCCCCACGCGAGAATGAGCAGAAGGAGTTCGAGTCCGCGCCGGGTGCGCTGCTGCGGGGCAGCCTCCGCCTGAACTGTCATGGCGCCGCCGAGGGGGAAGGCGCCGGCACTGGCGTGGGTGACGGGATCGATGGGCAGTAGGTGGGCCGGGGAATGGAGACGCACGCACGGTCGCGCAGGCCCGCGACGATGGCGTCGGCACCCTCTCGCCCCTGGGCGGAGATGCCGTTGGTGACGAGACCGGCCTCGAGCGGGGGAAGGTCGACGACGGGGATGTCGGTGACCGTCACGAGGGTCGATAGAGAGGGGAAGGTGCTCACACCCTGGTAGACGGCGACTGACCCATTGCTCGTTCCGACGTACCACTGTGAGCGCACCCATGCGCCGCCGATGAGCGCGATGGCGATGATGCCGATGAGTATCGCCGCACCGATGCCCAGCGCCCAGGCGGTGAGGCGACGCCGCCGCGACCACGGCTGGG
>JBIIDD010000163.1:0-4029 GCA_044238565.1 Candidatus Nanopelagicales bacterium | reverse complement strand
CCGCCTCGCGCAGCATCTCCCGGGCAGGATCGGCGAGCTGTCCCTTGTTGGGAAGTGCGACGCGCAGCATGTCAGAGCCGCTCGTAGACGTCGGCCAGCGTCACACCGGAGGCGATCATCAGGACCTGCGCGTGATACAGCAGCTGGGCGATCTCCTCCGCTGTGCGCTCGCGGCTCTCATGCTCGGCCGCCATCCACGCCTCCGCGGCCTCCTCTACGACCTTCTTGCCGATCGCATGCACGCCCTCGTCGAGCAGGCGGCGAGTGTTGCCCGCGCCACCGGCAAAGGCGGCCTTCTCCTGGAGCTCCGCGTAGAGAGCATCGAAGGTCTTCATGGGCTCAGCCTAGGGCGTGCGGACACGGCGCAGGAGGAGCGCGGTCGCGATGGCCGCCTCCGCGGCTTCGCGTCCCTTGTCCTCGCGAGATCCCTCGAGCCCGGCACGATCGAGAGCCTGCGCCTCGTCGTCGCAGGTGAGGAGTCCGAATCCCACAGGCACGCCGGTGTCGAGCGAGACCCGGGTGAGCCCCGACGTGGCCGCGTCGCAGACGTAATCGAAGTGCGGGGTGCCGCCACGGATGACGACGCCGAGCGCCACAACAGCCTCCACGCCCGTGCGGGCACAGGCCGCGGAGACGACGGGGAGTTCGAATGCCCCGGGCACCCGATGCAGGCGCCAGTCGCATCCGGCGTCGACGAGGACCGCCTCGGCACCGGCGATGAGCCCCGCCATCACCCGGTCGTGCCACGACGACGCCACGACGTCGACGCGCATGCCCTCGGCACCCGCCGTGCTCATGCGCGCTGCACCCGTGCCGCTCATGCGCCTGCCCCGCTCTCCTGGCTGTCGTCGTAGTCATGACCCATGCGATCGGCCTTCGTCGCGAGATAGCGGGCATTGTGCTCATTGGGGGTCACGACAAGCGGGACGCGCTCGGCGATGGAGAGCCCGTAGCCCTCCAGGCCGGCGCGCTTGGCCGGGTTATTGCTCAGCAGTCGCATGGAGCGCACCCCCAGGTCGGTGAGGATCTGCGCACCGATGCCGTAGTCGCGCGCATCGGCGGGCAGGCCGAGGTCGAGATTGGCATCCACGGTGTCGCGCCCGGCGTCCTGCAACTGATAGGCCTGCAACTTGTGCAGCAGGCCGATGCCTCGGCCCTCATGCCCGCGCAGGTAGAGGATGACGCCACGACCCTCCTGCGCGACCGCCGCCATCGCGGCCTGCAATTGAGCCCCGCAGTCGCAGCGCAGGGATCCGAGGATGTCGCCGGTGAGGCACTCGGAGTGCACACGCACGAGCACCCTGTCGCCATCGCCGATATCGCCGGCGACCAAGGCCACGTGCTCGATCCCATCCAGGCGGTTGCGGAAGTCGATAGCACGGAAGGTGCCGAACTCGGTCGTGAGTGTCGCCTCATCCCCGCGCTCGACATGACGCTCGCCTCGGCGTCGGTGGGCAATGAGCTCGCTGATGGTGACGCAGGCCAGGCCATGCTCCCGCGCGAAGGCGCGCGCCTGGCCCGGGTCGAGCATCTCGCCCGTATCGGTGGCGAGCTCGACCCTCAGTGTCACGGGCTCCTGACCCGCGAGGACCGCGAGGTCGACGGCAGCCTCAGGTCGACCCGGACGCCGAAGCACCCCGCCCGCGACCGCGCGCACGGGCGCCACATGGCCGGGGCGCACGAGGTCGACCGGGCGCGTTCCCGGGTCGGCCAGTGCGCGGAGGGTGAGCGCGCGGTCGTCCGCCGTCACTCCCGTGCTTGAGGTGCCGCGCGCATCGACGGTCACCGCCACAGCGGAGGGGCGGCCGTCGACGGTGAGCGCCATGGGCGGGAGGTCGAGACGGTCGAGGACCTCACCGGCCACGGCAGCCTGCTCGCAGCCGGACCCGTGGCGGGCGAGGAAGGCCACGAGCGTCGCATCGGCTCGGGAGCCGAGCATGACCAGATCTCCGCCGCCCGGCTCACCCGCGAGATCGTCGCCCTCGTCCACCACGACGACGATCCGGCCGGCAGCCAACTCGGCAAGGGCCGCGTCGAGCCCGTCCGCGGGATCAGTCATCGCGATCACCCGCGCGCACGAGCCCCTCGACGTACTTGGCGATGACATCGGCTTCGAGATTGACGATGTCGCCAGGCTCCCTCTCACCGAGTGTCGTCAGGGCCAACGTGGTGGGGATGAGCGAGACCTCGAACCACGTGCCAGCGGCATCGACCCCGGACACCGTGAGCGAGACACCGTCGATGGCGATGGATCCCTTGTCGACGATGTAGCGCGAGAGTGCCGGGGGCGTGGCGAAGCGCAGGACCTCCCAGTGCTCGGAGTGGGTGCGCGAGACGAGAGCGGCGGTGCCGTCGACATGGCCCTGGACGATGTGGCCACCGAGCCGCGACGTGGGCATCATGGCCCGCTCGAGGTTGACGCGCAGGCCGGGACGCGCATCGCGGAGGGAACTGCGCACGAGGGTCTCGCGCATGACGTCGGCCGCGAAGGTCTCCTCGCCCAGTTCGGTGACGGTGAGGCAAACGCCGTTGACCGCGATGGAGTCACCGTGACGGGTGCCCTCGATGACCACGGGCCCGCGCACGACGAGGCGCAGGGCCTCATCGGGCAGGTGGACCACCTCGGTGATCTCGCCCGCCTCCTCGACGATGCCGGTGAACACGGGACCTCCTCGTCAGATACGCCCGGAGATCCTCGCATCCTCGCCCACCTGCTCGACGCGCACGTCCCTCAGGCGCACAGCATCGCCGAGAGTGGCCACGCCCAGGTCGGCGACAGCCGGGCTGCCCGCCCCCAAGAGCACCGGGGCGACGTACCAGACCACCTCGTCGATGGCCCCGGCTGCGAGGAAGGCGGCCGCGAGTCGCGGGCCACCCTCGAGGAGCAGGTGACGGACCTCGCGCTCGGCGAGGGCATCGAGGACCTCCGCGGGATCGCGGGTGCGCAGATGAAGGGTGGGCGCAGCATCGTCGAGCACGCGAGCGCCGGGCGTGATGTCGCTCATTCCGATGATGACGCGCAGTGGCTGGGCTGCGGCGAGACTGCCGTCGGCTTGACGCGCAGCGAGGTGCGGATCGTCGATGGCGACGGTGCCGGTGCCCACCGCGATCGCATCGCAGCGCTCACGCCATCGGTGCACCTCGGCGCGAGCGGCTTCACCGGTGATCCAGCGGCTGCTCCCGTCGGCGGCAGCGACGCGGCCATCCAACGTGGCCGCAACCTTCCAGGTCACGAAGGGACGGCCGCGGGTGACCGCATGCGTCCAGGCCTCGTTGAGAGCGGCGGCTTCATCTGCGAGCAAGCCACCGTGTACGTCGATGCCGGTGGCTCGCAAGCGGTCGGCACCGCCGGACGCGAGCGCATGGGGATCCGCCTGGGCGAAGACCACGCGCGCGACACCGGCATCGATGAGCGCCTCGCTGCACGGCCCCGTGCGACCGGTGTGATTGCACGGCTCGAGGGTGACGATCGCGGTGGCTCCTCGGGCGGCAGCACCTGCCCGCGAGAGGGCGTCGACCTCCGCATGCGCGGTGCCCGCGCCGCGATGCACGCCCTCTGCCAGGGTCCGACCCTCGACGTCGATGAGCACGCACCCCACGCGGGGATTGGGGCCGTCGGGGATCTCCGCGCTTGCCGCGAGTGCGAGTGCCCGACGCATAGCCTCGCGCTCGCCCGCCTCCGACACGGCTACTCCCCCGATGCGGCGGTGGCGAGCGCGCGCAGGGTCCGGACCATGCGATCGGGGTCCTCCGCGCCGAAGACCGCGGATCCGGCGACGAAGACATCCGCTCCTGCGGCTGCGCAGCGCTCGATCGTGGTCTCGCTCACGCCTCCGTCGACCTGCACCCAGATGTGACCGCCGAAGCGGCTCACCATGTCGCGCGCCTCCGCGATCTTGGGCAACACCATGTCAAGGAACGGCTGGCCACCGAATCCCGGCTCGACCGACATGATGAGGAGCATGTCGAGCTCGGGCAGGAGGTCGGCGTACGGCGTGATCGGAGTCGCGGGGTTGACCGCGAGACCCG
>JBIIDD010000162.1:0-4038 GCA_044238565.1 Candidatus Nanopelagicales bacterium | reverse complement strand
CGACGCTGCGCATCTACAACTACCCGGACTACATCGACAAGGCGGTGCTCAAGGGCTTCGAGAAGGAGTACGCCGATTACAACGTCACGATCGAGTTGTCCACCTTCAACGACTACCCCGAGGCCGTCACCAAGATCCGCGGCGGCGGTGTCCCCTTCGACCTGACCTTCCTCTCATACAACTTCATGGGACGTCTGGTCTACGGCGATCTCATCCGGCCACTCAACCACGAGTACATCCCCAACATGGTCGCCAACATCTGGGAGGAGTTCCAGAACCCCTTCTACGATCTCGAGTGGCAGTACACGGTCCCCTACACCATCTACACCACGGGGATCGGCTGGCGCAGCGATCTCATCCCCGAGGACATCGGTGCACGCCCTAATCCGTATGACGTCTTCTGGGACTCCAAGTACGCCGGCGAGATCGCCGTGCTGGATGACGACCGTGAGGTCATCGGCATGACCATCCTGCGCGATGGCGGTATCGATGTGAACACTGCTGATCCCGCTGTCCTGGGCGCTGCGCGCGATGCCATGCTCGAGATGCTCTCCCTGAGTCAGCCTCGCGTGACCATCACGGGCTACACGGATATCCCCGAGGGGGTCATGTCCCTGTCGCAGTGCTGGTCGGGTGACATGCTCGCGGCAATCAACTACCTGCCCCAGGACGTCGATGCCTCGACCCTGCGCTATTGGTTCCCCCAGGACGGCCGTGGCTTGGTCAATAACGACTTCATGTGCATTCTCAAGGGTGGCGAGAACCCCGTCCTTGCCCACCACTTCCTCAACTTCATGCTCACCAATGAGGCGTCGCTGGCCAACCTGTCCTGGAACGGCTACCAGCCTCCGCTCAAGATGCTGACTCCTGAGTCGATGGTGGTCGACGGCTATATCCCCGAGAACCTCAAGGAAGCCGTCGTCCTCCCCGAGTGGTTCGTAGCCGGCTACCCCATCCTCGAGCTCCCGCCGGAGGTGGAGGCGGAGTACCAGGCCATCTGGCAGCAGTTCAAGGCTGGTGCGTGACGTGGGCGATCGCTCCACGCGATTTCTCTGGCCGATCCTCGGCCTCCCCGCAATGGTGTGGATCGGGCTGTTCTTCCTCGTCCCGCTCTACGTGGTCTTCTGCGTCGCCTTCGGGACAGTCGATCCCATCTTCCGCTCGCCTGTCCCGATCTGGAATCCGCTCGAGTGGCAGTTCACGCAGTTGCAGGTGGTGTGGGATCGACTCTTCGGGCCCAACAACTTCTACCTCCCGGCTGTGCTGAGGACGCTCCTCTACGTCGCCATCGCCGTCGTCGCATGCTTGCTCATCGCCTTCCCGGTCGCCTACTTCACGGCCCGGTACGCCGGTAAGTACCGCGGGCTCGTGCTCGCACTCCTGGTCGCGCCCTTCTTCATCTCGTACATGATGCGCATGCTCGCCTGGATCAATCTGCTCCAGCCCGACGGCCTCGTGAACGCGATCATCACCCTCGGCGGCACGATCCCACTCGACATCAACTGGCTGAGTGGCAATCCCTACACGGTTGTCATGGGCCTCATCTACGGCTACGTGCCCTACATGCTCCTGCCGCTCTTCGCGGCCCTCGACCGCATCAGCCCGAGCCTCATCGAGGCAGCGCGCGATCTCGGTGCGAGCGGCTTCGACCTCTTCCGCCGGGTGATCCTCCCCATGAGCCTCCCCGGCATCGTCGCGGGCACGCTGCTCATCTCGCTCCCCATGATGGGTGACTACTTCACTTCGGACATGCTGTCGAAGTCGCCCAACACCGCGATGATCGGCAACCTCATCAACCTGTCCATCGCGACGCCAGGGCAGTCCGGCCAGGCAGGAGCACTTCTCATCCTCGTGCTGCTGGTCCTGCTCATCCCGATGATCCTCTACACGCGCAGCAATGCTCGGGCGGAGGTGCGGTCATGACGGTGTCGGCTGCACCGGTCGAAGCCATCCTCGAGGAGTCCAAGGGCGGTCGCCGCCGCAGGCTCCGCGGCACGTCGGATGCGCGCGCCTACGGACTGGGCGCGATCACGGCCGTCTATCTCCTCTGGGCACTCGTGCCCGTGGCCATCGCGGTCCTCTTCTCCTTCAATGAGGGCCGCTCGCGCAGCACATGGCAGGGCTTCTCGCTGCGCTGGTACACCTGGGATCCCACCGGATCGGTCCTCAACGACGAGTCGCTCCGCAACGCCCTATCCCACACCGTCCTCCTCGCCGTTCTCGCGACCATCGTGACGGTGCCACTCGGGGTGCTCTTCGCTCTCGCACTCGATCGCTGGCGTGGCCGACTTCCGCAGGGGGCCAACTTCCTGGCGCTCATCACCTTCGTGATCCCCGAAATCGCGCTCGCCATCGGCCTGCTCTTCATGGTCACGTTCCTGGCGACCCCCTTCGGTCTCGGCACGTGGGCACAGGTGATCGGGCTGGTCACCTTCCAGCTGGCCTATCCCATCGTGATCTGCCGGGCACGCCTGCTCACCATCGGCGCTCACTATGAGGAGGCGGCGCGCGACCTCGGTGCCAGTGCCCTGGGTGCCGTGCGACGAGTGATCCTTCCCATGCTCTTCCCGGCGATCCTGGTGAGCTCGATCCTCGTCTTTGCGGATGTGCTCGATGATTTCGTCATCGTGCGCTACCTGTCATCGGATGCGTCCACGGAGACGACGTCCATGCGGATCTACCAGACGGCTCGGGCGGCGCCCACGCCCGCACTCAATGCGATGGCGACGATCATCCTCGTGGTCTCTGTGCTTGTCATCGTTCTCGGCTGGCTGGTCTATCGCCGCTGGACGCGCAAGCAGGGTGAGAACACCGACGTCAGTTCGCTTGCGACCACTTTGTAGCCATCTAGTTTGTTGCCAGCTAAGTTGCCATCAACGCGCCTGCGGGCGCACGTCCAGGGAGGAACAGTGGCTGCGCTGCCTAGCCGAGCCGAGGTTGTCATCGTGGGGGGAGGAGTGATCGGCTGCTCGATCGCCTATCACCTGACCCAACTCGGCGTGACCGACGTGCTGCTCATCGAGAAGCATCAGCTCACTGCCGGCACCACATGGCACGCTGCGGGACTCATCACGAGCGCGGGTTTCCACGACGAGACATCTCTGTGGATGTGCCGCTACTCCCGTGACCTCTACGAGCGGCTTGAGGAGGAGACCGGTCACTCGACCGGGTTCCGACCTGTTGGTCATCTCTCCGTGGCCACGACGCCGGAGCGCATGGAGACACTCGTGCGCGAGCGCGACTTCCAGGTCGGTTACGGCGTCCCCAATGAGATCGTGACACCCGAGCGGATCGCCGAACTCTGGCCCCTTGCCAAGATTGACGATCTCGTGGGCGGCTCCTATGTGGCCGACGAGGGTCGCGCAGATCCCGTCGGCGTCGCCACGGCGATGGCCAAGGGCGCCAAATCGCGTGGAGCAACAATCGCCGAGGGCATTCTCGTGACCGGATTCCTCCGCGACGGTGATCGCCTTACCGGCGTGACGACCGATCACGGAGACGTCGAAGCGGGTACCGTCGTGCTCGCAGCGGGGTTGTGGACCCGCCAACTCGCGGCCAAGGTCGGCGTCGACGTCCCCCTGCAGGCCGCCGAGCACTACTACCTGCTCACCGAGCCAATAGAGGGTGTGCATCGAGACCTGCCGATCATCGAGGACCTCGATTGCTACGGCTACTTCCGCGAAGAAGGCGGCGGCATGCTCGTCGGGCTCTTCGAGCCTGAGGCTGCGGGCTGGCACCCGGAGGGCGCGCCCGAGGACTTCGCCTTCGGCGTGATCCCACCCGATTGGGAGCGGATGACACCCTTCCTGGAGAAGGCGATGGAGCGCATCCCCTCGCTCGCCGATGCGGGCGTGCGCACCTTCTTCTGCGGTCCTGAGAGTTTCACCGCTGACGCGGCCCCCTTGCTCGGCCCGGCCCCGGAAGTGGACGGTCTGTGGATCGCCGCGGGTCTCAACTCCGTGGGCATCCTGCTCGGTGGCGGGGTCGGCAGCCTGATGGCGCGCTGGATCACCACGGGGACCTGCCCGATGGACATCG
>JBIIDD010000161.1:0-4052 GCA_044238565.1 Candidatus Nanopelagicales bacterium | reverse complement strand
TGCGTGACCATGATGCCGGTCTTGCCACGGTCCTTGATCTCCCGGCGCAGCAACTGCACGACCTGGCGGCCGAGTGCGGTGTCGAGTGCGGCGGTCGGCTCGTCGACGAGCACGAGATCGGGATCGTTCATGAGGGCGCGACCGATGGCGACGCGCTGGCGCTCGCCACCGGAGAGCTGCTCGGGGAGGTTCTTGGCGCGGTCGGCCAGCCCGAGCTCCTCCAGGAGCTGATCGGCGCGCTGCTGCGCGGCCTTCTTGGGCGTCTTGACCAGCGTGGCGACGTAGAGGAGGTTCTCGCGCGCGGTGAGGAAGGGCACGAGGTTGGCCGACTGGAAGACGAAGCCGACGCGCTCTGCCCGGAACTTCGTCAACTCGCGCTTGGAGAGCGCGGTGACGTCGACATCGCCGAGGGTGACGCTGCCCGACGTGGCGGCGAGCAGGCCACCGATGATCGAGATGAGGGTGGTCTTGCCCGAGCCGGAGGGGCCGAGGAGCGCGACGAATTCACCCTGCTCGACCGCCATGGTCGCGTCGTCGAGGGCGGTGACGGCGGTGTGACCACTGCCGTAGACCTTGCTCACGTTGCGCACCTGGAGCAGAGCGTCAGGGCTCGCGGCGACGGGGTCGTTCATAGCGTTCCTCCGATGGCGGTGGCCGGATCGATGCGCGCCAGGCGGCGCAGGGAGAAGGCGGCGCCGACGACACCCGCGACCAGGGTGAAGACGGCGATCTGGATGAGAGTGTCGGTGCGGAAGAGGGTGGGCACTGTCGCGGGGATGATGAGCCCGAAGAGTCTTGCGACGAGCGCGCCGATGATCACGCCCAGGATCGAGGCGACGATCGCCTGCACCATCACGGCACGCCCCAGTGCCCCGGTCGATGTGCCGAGGGCCTTGAGGGCGGCGAAGAGCTCGCGCTTCTCCAGCACCAGCAGGGCGAAGAAGAGCGCGACGACGAGGGCGGCAACCGCCAGCGTGGTGTAGATGATCGAGTTGAGTGTGGAGCTCTGCTGCTCGACGCCCGGGATCGCCAGGCCGACGGCCTCCGCGGTGAGCACGGATGTGCCCGGCAGAGCTGCGGCTATCGCAGTGAGGTCGGCGCCGGGCTCGGTGATGAGGGCGATGGCATTGATCGCCGTGGGCTGGCCGCGCAGCTCCGGGCGCACGGCATCGCGCATCGCGCGCCAGTCAGCGACCGATGTCCACACGGTGGGCTGCAACTGGTACGCCGCATCCGACACGAAGCCGACCACCTCGACACCGACGTCACCGACCGCCACCTGCGAGCCGAGGGTGACGCCGACGTCCTGCAGGCGGGTGTCGACCGCTGCGACGCCGGTCTCGCCCGGGTCAGGCATGCGGCCATCGACGAGTGTCGTCGGGGTGCCGGGGCCGCCGACCTCGAGCCCGAAGACCGCAAGATCGATATCGCCCTGCGGGCCGGTGCCGCCGGTGAGGAGCACGCCCATGGGCCCGGCCGCCTCGACGCCCGGCGCGCTCGCGAGAGCTGCGACATCGGACTCGTCCATGCGTGAGCGGATGAGCGAGCCCTCGGCGTCGTTGGAGAAGGCATAGGCCGTGGCATTGGTCGAGCGCACCGCTCCCGTCGCGCCGTAGAAGAGGCCATCGGCGAGCGCACCGAGCACGAGGACGAGGAAGACGATGAGAGCGAGCGCCCCGACCACGGCGCCGAAGCGGCCCTTGGTGCGGGTGAGCTCACCGCGCGAGAGCAGTGCTGCGGGTCCGCTCATCGCGCACCCACAGCGCTGGCCGGGTCGATGCGTGCAATGCGTCGGATGCTCAGCAGGCCCGCGATCAGGGAGAAGATCCACACGCTCAGCACGACGCCGATGATGAGGCTCGGCTGGATGGTGACGGGCAGGCCGGTGTTGAGGCCCTGCACGGCCAGCAGGGTGAGGCCCACGGCGATGACGGAGGCCAAGAGCACGACGAGGGTGATCTGGATCGCCACGGTCGCGGCGAGCCTGCCCGTGCTGGTGCCGATCGCGCGCAGCAGCGTGAAGGGCTTGAGCTTCTGCACCGTGAGGATGAGGAAGAAGAAGCCGATGACCACGATGCCGATGACGAAGGTGAGACCGACGAGGATGCCGAAGCTCTGGGAGATCGACTCGATGCCGGGGATGAGCGAGACCGCCTCGTCGCGGGAGTACGCGCTCACCCCCGGCACATTGGCCTCGATGGCGGTCGCGACTGCTGCCGGGTCGGCGGCGTCGAACGCGACCGCGTTGATGGGCACGAAGGGCAGTCCGGGATTGGTGGCTGCGAATGCCTGGTCGTAGGTGTCGAGACCGGTGTAGATCGTCGGGATGGCATTGAACTGCGCACCGCGCAGCAGGCCGACGACGGTGAGCTCGGTGCCCGCGGGATCGAGTGTGATGACGTCGCCGATCGAGACCCCGCCACCGTCGACCGCGGCCTCACCCGCTGCGCTCGGCAGGCGGCCGTCGGAGAGTCCCGACGGTGCACCGGGAGCGTCTGCGACGAAACCGAAGACCTGCACGTCGGCGGGGGTGCCGCCGATCGATGCCGCTGTGGTGAAAGTGGAGATGGGTGCGGCGGCTGTGACCCCCTCGATGAGGGATACCGCTGAGGCCACCTGCGGGTCCATGCGGCTGGCGGAGATGTTGTCGCGCGCGAAGTCGGCGTAGACCAGGCCGTCGGCACGCAGCCCCTCCAGTGCGCCCACCAGCGCACCGACAAGAGCCGCGGACAGGGTCGACAGCAGAAGCACGAGGAACACGAGCAGCGAGACGGCTCCCGTGAGGAGCCCGAAGCGCAACTTGGCACGGCGGATCTCCGCCCCTGCCAGACCCATGTGACCTCCCGAGATTGGCCTGGTGGCCCCACTCTTCCGCGTGCGGCGCTCCGCCGCATCCTGGGGTCCCGGGTGGGGGAGGCTGGGGGCGTGCCGACCCGCGACCCTGCCGCCGATCTCGTGCTCGACCTCGACGTGCCCGTCGGCGGGCGCATGCGCACGACGTGGACCGCGCCGATCGGTGATGCGCGCGGATGGGCATGGGTGCAGCACGGCTTCGGCCGCCGCGCCTCCGCGCTCGCCGGCCTCGCGCAGCTGCTCGCCGGTGACGGCATCGCCGTGGTGCGCCCCGACATCGCCTGGTGGCGGCCGCGGCGCTCGATGCACGACGCAACGTGGCTCACGGCCGCGAGCCTGACCATCGCGCACGCGGTCGAGGTGGGTCTGCCTCAGGAGCGCGGCGTCGGCCGCGGCACTCCGGCGCGATGGGTGCTGCTGGGGCACTCCGCCGGGGGAGCGGTGGTCGGGCACGCGGCAGCGTGCATGGAGGCGCGGGTCACCGACAGCGTGGCGGGCATGGTGCTCCTCGACCCCGTCGACACCGTGGGCGGTCTGCTCGCGGGTGTGCTCCCCGCGCTCGACGAGAGCCTGCGCGATCGCTCCACGGTGCATGCCTGTCGGCCCTCGCGCTGCAATCGCCAGGGCGCGACGGTGGCCGAGCTGCGGACGCAGGGCTGGAGCCTGATCGACCATCCGGGGCTGTCGCATGCGGACCCCGAGCGGATCCCCGGATCGGTGAGCGGGCCGGCGCTGCCGGCCGACCCCTGGGCGGCCCGGATGTGCGGGCGGCCGGGGAGCGGAGCGGATGTCCTCGCGCTCGCCGCGGCGGTCCGCGCAGAGGTCGGGGCGGCGTACCCCTGAGCCGGTGCCTGACTGGCCGAGTAGGCGCAGCAGGTTGTGAGAGGTGTGACAGGCGTGGCTTCTTGCTCGACGTGAGGTTGACCCCTAACCTCATGGCGAGAGGCACCGTATCCAAGGATTTCATCTTCGACTTGAAGTTGAGATCTACGCGTGCCAGCGCCGACGGCTCGCGAGGACGCTCGCGGATCGGATCGAAGGGATGCACCCGTGGCTGCACCGCAGAACTACCTGGCCGTCATCAAGGTCGTCGGCATCGGCGGCGGCGGCGTCAACGCCGTCAACCGCATGATCGACGTCGGCCTCAAGGGCGTGGAGTTCGTCGCCATCAACACCGACGCGCAGGCGCTTCTCATGAG
>JBIIDD010000160.1:0-4074 GCA_044238565.1 Candidatus Nanopelagicales bacterium | reverse complement strand
GCCTTCTGCGCGAGATTGCCCTGGAGGTCGACGGCGGGGATCCCCGCCTGGGTGAGGCTGCGGGCCAACTTCTTGGCCTGGTGCTTGGTGCGGACGAAGAGCACCGATCGCCCCTCGCCTGCAGCGAGTTCGTGGACGATCTGGGGCTTGTCAGTCGCGCGCACCGTGAGGACATGGTGCTCCATATCCGGCTCCGTGGTCGCGTCGCTGTCGACCGAGTGGGTGATCGGATCTGACAGGTATCTCTTGACGAGCGTGTCGACACCCCGGTCGAGGGTGGCGGAGAAGAGCAGGCGCTGGCCACCCTTGGGCGTGCGATCGAGGATGCGCTTGACCGCGGGCAGGAAGCCGAGGTCTGCCATGTGGTCGGCCTCGTCGATCACCGTGACGGTGACGTCATCGAGGCGCACATGACCCTGCGTGATGAGGTCCTCGAGCCTGCCCGGGCATGCCACGACGATGTCGACGCCCCGGCTCAGGGCCGTGACCTGCGGGCGCTGGCTGACGCCGCCGTAGATCGTCGTCGTGGAGAGCCCCGCGGCGCGAGCGAGTGGCTCGATCGTGGACTCGACCTGCGCGGCGAGCTCGCGAGTCGGCAGGAGCACGAGTCCGCGTGGACGATTCGCCCGGGTCCGCTGGCGATCTGCGGAGAGCCGGGTGATGAGAGGCAGCGCGAAGGCGATCGTCTTGCCGCTGCCCGTGCGCCCGCGGCCGAGGACATCGCGGCCGGTCAAGGAGTCGGGCAGCGTCACGGTCTGGATGGGGAAGGGTGAGGTGATGCCCTGATCGCGCAGGGCCTCGATGAGCAGGCTGGGGACCCCCACGCTCGCGAAGGATGCGTCGGTGGAGGGTCGTGTGGACGTGCGGGTGGAGCTCATGGTGATGCCTTTCGTGAAGATTTGGATTCGCCGCACGCACGCAGTGCAGGGGCGGCACGCCGGGGCGTGGGGTGAGTTGATGCAGACCGGTCCGGGAGCAGTGCTCCCGGTCACTGGGCCGGAGGCTCAGGATGACGACTCGGGTGAGTTCATCCTGGATGAATGAGAGGTCGCCGTGGGCTCAGTGGGTCCCGTAACCGGGCGACACCAACGATGTTAGCGGATGCACGACGAAAAACGAAAACGCCGGTATTGAGGGTGGACCCGCCACACTAGGCGTGTCGTGCGTCACTGAGCAGTGAAGAGTGGCTTCATCCATGCTGTGGCATCGCCGATGCAGGCTGCGGGCAAAGCGAAGTGGTCAGCCTGCGGGTATTCCTTGGTGGTGACATCGCCACCGAGACCTTGCGCTGCCTTGACGTAGTCGGTTTGCCAGTCAACCGGGACGACAGTCCCGCCATCGAAGGTGTCGATGCAGACGAAGACAGGGCACACGGGCTTGTGTTGCGCCGCGGAGCCTTCCGCAATCGCTGCCTCCCAGGCCGGCATCACGCCAGGCTTGATCTGCAGGATCGGACCCTTGAGCCGATACATACGAGCAATGGTGTCGCTGAAGTGATGCACGGGCTGGATATTCCACGCCTGCTCGATGATGCTGACGCCCAACGGCGAGAAGATGTCGGAGAGTTGTAACTGGGGATTCTCCGCTGCGGTGCCGATGAGGAGCATGACGAGATGCGGATCCGGGGGCGCATCTCCACCGAGTGTCTGAGAAGCCCCCACCGGGTGTGCCATCGCGATCTTGCCCACGCCGGGTGAGATCGGCACGGTACCGACAAGGGTGAGCTCGCCGTACACGGCAGCATCGAGCTCGGCGGCAGCGGCGGCAGCGCCACCTCCCTGCGACCAGCCCATGCACCCGAATTGAGTGCCGGCTCCGATGTCCATGGCGCGCGCGGCATGCACAATGCTCACGGCGTCGATCGCGTTGGTCGTATTCACGGTGTAGTGGTGCATTCCCGGTGTGCCCAGGCCCTGATAGTCGGTGGCGCAGACGATCCAGCCCTCGTCGATGAATGCCTGGAGCCCTGGTACGCCGTAATCGATGGATTGAGTCGAGTCGGCGGAGAAGTACACGGTGAGCTCACGCGCGGGATCCGGCTGCGCGGATGGGCAGGCCGCATCGCCTAGGCCCGTGGTGCCGTGAGCCCACGTCACCACCGGCAGGTCACTGCCCCCGGCGCTGGGGGCGATGACCAGTCCGGTCGACTCGGTTGCAACCCCGGACGCATCCTTCGATGAATACCGGATCCGCCAGGCGCGAGCGCCACGAATGGTGGTTGCTACTTCATGACGCTCGTGCAGGGTCCCCAGGTCCATGTTGCGAACCTACCGCTTGGATGGATTCGTGGGCCACCGATCTGCGGCCGAGTGGACCTCATCGGCAGCGCGCAGGCCGCTGCGCAGCGCACCTTCCATGAGTCCGGACCACTCGCCCGCAGTGTGCTCGCCCGTGATGTGGACGCGGCCGAGGGGAGCGCTGATGATCGCGTCGTCACCGGGTCGGCTAGCGGCACCGAGACCGGAGTAGGCGAAGGTCGCCCAGGGGTCGTCATCCCTTGTGCTGAGGAGCGCATCCTCGAGCTGAATGATGGCAGTCGTGTCTTGCGGGTCGAGGGGCTGGACACCAGCGACGGGCCCGACCTCAAGGTGTGGCTGAGCGATCAGCCGGTGATCGACGGCGTCGACTGCTGGGGCGTTTTCGATGATGGCGCGTACGTGAGCCTGGGCGATCTCAAGGGCAATAGGGGTAATCAGAACTACCTGATTCCCGCGGACGTCGATCTCGCGGACTACACCGCCGTGTCGATCTGGTGCGAGCGCTTTGCCGTCTCATTCGGAGCCGCTGAGTTCACCGCCTAGAACTGCAGCTCCCTGTGCGCGACCGAAGAATCCTAAGCACACGTTGAGCACAGCCAAGTTGAATCTCGTTGCACCAAGTTGAGGGCGCCCGACGGGTTGTCCACGCGGGACTCTCGGATTGTGAGGCTGTACCCAAGGAGCGTGACTACTCCCCGGGTACAGCTCCCTGGATCACATTGTCGATCACGTGGATCACTCCGTTGGACGCTTTCACGTCAACATCGACGACCTTGGCGATTTTCCCGTAGCCATCTTTGATGCTGACGGTCTCACCATCGACGATGACGGTCCATGACTCGCCCGACAGGGTTTCGACCTTCGTGCCGTTGAGGCCCAGTACATCGGCGGCAGGGATCTTGCCGGACACCACGTGATAGAGCAGGACGTCGGTCAGCAGCTCGGGTTCGGCGGTCAATACGATCAGCAGGTCGTCCAGACTGATGCCCAGATCGGCTGCGACGACTTCGAAGGCCGCATCTGTGGGGGCGAACACGGTGAACGGACCAGGACCGGAGAGAGTCTCCTCGAGCCCGGTAGCGTTCAGCAGTTTGACCAGCACGGTGAAGCTGCCGGCGGCGACAAGATCTTGAACGATGTTCTTGTCCTCTGCTCCCTCAAATTCGTTGGAGTAGGGGATCGCGTCAGAGGTGGTTGGCTCTAACGACTGGTCCTCGCTGTCGAGATCGGGCAACGCCCCCTCGAGCACGCCGTCGAGAATATGGATCACGCCGTTGGAGGCCGGCACGTCAACGTCGATGACGTTGACGATTCGCCCGAAGCCGTCTTCGATGCTGACGGTCTCACCATTGACGATGACGGTCCATGTCTCGCCCGACAGCGTCTCCACGTCCTGGCCGTTGAGGGTCACCACTTCAGCGGCAGGGATATTGCCCGGCACCACGTGGTAGAGCAGAATGTCAGTCAGCAGTTTGGGCTCGGCGATCAGGCGATTGATCAGATCGTCCAGCGGGACGCCCAGTGCGGCCGCTCTTTCCTCGAAGGCCGCGTCGGTAGGTGCAAAGACGGTAAACGGACCTGTGCCTGCGAGAGTCTCGTCGAGTCCGGCAGCGGTGAGGAGCTGGGTGAGCACCGTGAAGCTGCCGGCGGAGACGGCCACATCAACGACGTTGCCGGCGGCCTCAGCGGTCGGGGTCGTTGACGCCGGCTCATCGCTGCCGCACGCGACGGTGGTGAGGAGCATGGCTGCGGCGACGACGCCGAGGCTGGCAACACGTATTGATCGCTTCATGATCGAACCTTTCGCGGGCCTGAT
>JBIIDD010000159.1:0-4091 GCA_044238565.1 Candidatus Nanopelagicales bacterium | reverse complement strand
TCGGACTCCTGGCGCGAGCGCCCCAGCACCTTGCGCTGACCGAGCGTGACGTTGTCGAGCACGGTCATGTGCGGGAAGAGGTTGTAGGCCTGGAAGACGATGCCCACGCGCCGCCGCACGGCATCCAAATCAGTTTTGAACGCCGTGACATCCAAGCCCTCATCGAGCAGGATGCGGCCCGCGTCGACAGGCTCGAGCCCGTTGATGCACTTCAGCAGTGTCGACTTGCCAGAACCACTCGCTCCGATGAGGACGACCACCTGATGCTCCTGCACATCGAGGTCGATGCCGCGCAGCACCGACTCTGAGCCGAAGGACTTCCACACGGCTTCGACGGACAAGGAGACGGTCGTCATGTCGCGAACCCCGAACCACGCTGGCGTCTCTGGCGCTCCTGCAGCCAGTCCGTGAAACGCGACATGGGGATGGTGAGCGCGATGAAGAGGCAGGCTGCCGCCACGTAGGGGGTGTAGTTGAAGGTGAAGGACGCATCGATCTGCGCCTGGCGCAGCACCTCGATCGGGCCAAGCACCGAGACGAGCGCGGTGTCCTTCTGCAGGGAGATGAAGTCATTGAGCAGGGGCGGCGTGACATTGCGCACCGCCTGCGGGAGGACGACGTAGCGGTTGGTCTGCCACGACGAAAGTCCCAGTGATCGTGCCGCCATGCGCTGGCTGGGATGCACCGAGTCGATACCTGCGCGGAAGACCTCGGCGACATAGGCGCCGTAGGAGAGCACCAGCGCGACGACACCCCAGACGAGCACCTCGTCGGGTGCTCCCTGCAACTGCAGAGCGGGCACGCCGAAGCCGAGCAGCAGGATGACGAGCAGCGTGGGTACGCCGCGGAAGACATCGACGTAGACGGTCGCGAGGATGCGCAGCGGGAGGAAGATCGGGCTCTTCAGACGTCGCACGAGGGCGACAGTGAGCCCGACGATGAGGATGAGCGGCTCAGCGATGAGGAAGATCCGCACGTTGAGCCAGAAGGCCTCGAGCAGGCCGGGGAAGGACTCGGAAAAGGCCTCGGGGCTGAAGAAGGTCTCCTGCACCGCCGACCACCCCGGCGTGCGTACGACGATGAGGGTGACGACGGTCGCTGTGACGATCAGGCTGATGATGCCGATCGCGGCATCGCGCCAGGCCTTGCGCTGGCGGTAGCGCACACGCGCGGGGTCGACGTACGGCATATCAGCCGATACGCCGAACCCCGCGCGTGCTGCAGCGACAGGTGCGCTGCCGGGCTCGGTCACTCCTTGAAGTAGGGAGCCGTCGTCCCGGCCAGCCACTCATCCTGGATGGCCTGGAGCGCGCCGGAATCCTTGAGCTCGGTGAGCACCTGGTTGACGCAGCCGACCAACGGGTTGTCCTTCTGGAAGAGCATGCCGAACTGCTCGCCACCCTCCTGGGCGGGGAACTGGCCGACGATCTTGCCCTTGGGGATCTCCACGGCGGTGATGTAGTACGCGGTGGGCAGGTCGACCACGATGCCATCGATCTGGCCGTTCTTCAGTGCCGACTTGGCGTCGTTGGTGTCGTTGTACACATACGGGTCGGAGCTGGGCTGGATGAAGTCCTGGATGTACATCAGGCTCGTCGTGCCGACCTGGGCGCCGAGCTTGGCGTCCTTGAGCTCCGTCAGGGTCGTGGCGTTGGCGATCGGGGAGTCCGCGAGCGCGATCACAGCCTGGTTGACGGTGTAGTAGCCGTCAGAGAAGGAGACGACCTCGGCGCGCTCGGGAGTGATCGAGATCTGGTTGATGTCGAAGTCGAAGTCCTTGGCACCGGGGGCGTAGGACTTGTTGAAGGGCACGACGGTCCACGCGACTTCCTCGGGCGTGAAGCCGAGGCCCTCGGCGACGGCGTACGCAACGGCGGACTCGAAGCCCTGGCCGTTGGTGGGATCGTCGTCGACGAAGTACGGCGGGTACGCCGGGGAATCCGTGCCGATGGTCAGCTGGCCGGCGTTGACGAGCGTGAGGTTCTCCTTCGCGCACTCGTCGGGGGTGGCGGTCGGCGAGGGCGCGGCAGAAGACGACTCGGGCGCGGCCGAGGACGACTCGGGAGCCGGGGCGGAGGACGAAGCCCCGCCCGAGGACTCCTGGGCGCAGGCTGCGAGCAGCAGGCCGGAAGCGGCGAGAGCGGCGATGGCTAGGGAACGACGGTGCATGGGAACTCCTCGTGAGGTGATGGCCCATGCATCCTGCCAGTACGTCAGGACGCAGCCCCCGCGGGTACTGCGGAAACCGGCTTCATACGGGCGGCAAGCACCGCGCCTGCCAGGGCCACGGCGGCAGCCGCCCACCAGATCGCGTCGTAGGTCGCCGCGGTTGCCCCACCCCGGGCGACGGCCGCGGCATGGACGGCGCCGAGCAGGCCCAGGGCCAGGGAGCTGAGGATCGCGTCAGAGATTTGCAGCGACGCGGAGTTGACGCCCTGCTCTGCGACCGGCGACAGGCGCAATGTCTGCACGGCGATCGAGGGGAAGCACAGGCCCATGCCGATTGAAGCGATGAAATATGACACCACGCAGACCATGGGAGGCAGCGCGGGCACGAGGCACAGGGGAAGCGAGACGAGTCCGATCGCGACGATGAGCGCGCCCATGCGGACTGTGCTGCTGCGGTCGGTCGACTCGGGGATGCGACTTTGGGCATAGGAGCCGAGCCACCATCCGAGCGCGGAGACGCTCAGCGCAAGTCCGGCGACGGTGATGGTCAGCCCTCGCTGCTCCACCAGGGCAAGGGGGATGAAGACCTCAGCACCGAAGAATCCACCCGCCAGGATTCCGCGCATCACCACCGTCGTGGGAAGGCCGCGCTGCAGGCGCAGGGTGCCGGTGGGCAGCAGCTTTCGCACGCCCGCGACGACGAGGGAGAGCCCCACCACGAGGACCAGCGCGTCGAACCACAGCGGGAGGCCTGCGGGGCGCACGAAGGCGACCATCGCCGCGGTCAGGCCGATCGCCGTGACGAAGGCCATGGGGATGCGACCGCGAGTCCCGGACTCCCCCGTGCCACCGTCGTGCTCGCGCAGGACCCGGCGCAGCATGACGGCGGGCAGGATCAGCACGAAGGGCACGAGAAGGAAGGCCAGACGCCAGCTCAGGGAGTCGGTGAGCCAGCCGGCGATGAAGGGGCCGATGAGCGCGGGAACCACCCATGAAGCCGCCATGAGCGAGAACGCCTTCGGACGCAGGTCCTCAGGGTAGGCACGCGCAATGAGGACGTACGCCGCGACGATGAGCGCCCCACCGCCAAGTCCCTGCACTCCGCGGGCCACGATGAGGACTGCCATGCCTGGAGCCAGGCCCGCAGCCACGGCACCCAGCGCGAAGACCCACAGCCCTCCCCACATCGTGCGTCGAGGTCCGTCACGATCGCACCAGGTGCCTGCGACGACCATGCCCACGAGAGAGCATGCGACGTAGGCGCTGAAGGCCCACGCGTAGATGCCGAGACCGTCGAAGTCGATGGCAACCGCAGGCATCACCGTCGACACGGCGATGCCCTCGAAGGCAAAAAGCGTGATGGCCGCGACTACGCCGATGGTCACGGCGCGGTACTGCGGCGCGAAAAGGCTCAGGAGTCGCCGTCCGGCCCGTTGGGCTTGCCGGGCTTGAGGCCGGAGAAGATCGCCTCGCACTCAGGGCAGACGGGGAACTTCGACGGATCGCGCCCCGGCACCCACTTCTTGCCGCACAGCGCGCGCACGGGCTTGCCGGTCACCGCGCTCTCCACGATCTTGTCCTTCTGGACGTAGTGCGCGAAGCGCTCATGGTCGCCGTCATCGGTGGAGGCGAGGCGCTCCTCGGTGAGGGTCGTGCCCTCGAGTGAGGGCGAGTCCAGGGGCGTGCTCATGCCGGCAGTCTAGGGCTGCCCGGGCTAGTTCAGCTCGGGGTCGCCGGGGTGCCCGGGCCACCAGGCCAGCGTGCCGCCAGCCCGGCGCAGGACCGTGGCCCACAGTTGCTCGGGGTCGGCGAGGAAGGCATCCGAGACGAGGTCGCCGGGTGCGACCACGGCCCATGATCCGCGATCGAGTTCGTCCTCGAGCTGACCCGGGGCCCAACCGGCGTAGCCGGCGTAGATGCGC
>JBIIDD010000158.1:0-4093 GCA_044238565.1 Candidatus Nanopelagicales bacterium | reverse complement strand
TCGAAGTCGGTCAGGGACCAGGCCAGTCCCAACGCCGCCCCCAGCACGACTGTGCCGAGGGTGAAGTTGACCCAGGCGGCCGTCCACGCATTGCGGGCTGCCGCTCCCACGCGACCGTTGATCGCCTGCTGCACCGCTATGGCAAGCCCTGCGATCAAGGCCGCAACCACGGCGAGCGTCGATCCCTCCACCCCGCCCACGAGGCGATCCGACACGGCCACGACGACGGCTGCCACCGCCAAGATCGCAGAGACGACGCGCGCCGGCGTGATCGCCTGACGCCCCGCGGGTCCGAGGCCAAGGCGGTCCACCACGATGCTGTTGGAGACCTGTCCCGCGACCACTGCAACGGTGAAGACGGCCACGCCGATGAGCGGCACGGTGGCGCTTTGGACCGCGACGAAGAATCCACCGAGCAACCCGCCGATCACCTGCCACCAGCGCAGGGCACCGGATCGAAGGTCGTGTATCACCGCTGCGAGGCCTCGGCGAACACCTGGACTGACCAGGAGGATCACCGTCAGGAGGATCCACCCGGTGCCGAAGCTCACGATCGCGGCCTGCAGGCCACTGTCGGTGATATCCGCCAGTTCGCCGTTGACCCGTGACTGCAGCGCCGTGAGTGCTCCCACGGCGAGGGCGGTGCCCGCCGCCACGAGCGCGTGACCACCCAGACCTGAGGTCATGTGCGCATCCGGGCGACCATCATCCGTCTCAGTGGAAGAAGTGCCGTGTGCCGGTGAGGTACATGCTCGCGCCGGCTGCCTCCGCGGCAGCGATGACTTCGTCGTCGCGCACGGAGCCACCCGGCTGGACGATCGCGCGAACCCCCGCTGCAAGAAGCACTTCGAGGCCGTCGGGGAAAGGGAAGAACGCGTCCGAAGCACCCACCGCGCCACGGGCGCGATCCTCGCCGGCCCGCGCCACAGCAAGGCGTGCTGCATCGACGCGATTGACCTGGCCCATTCCGATTCCTACGGCGGCACCGTCCCTGGCGAGCAGGATCGCATTGGACTTCGGAGCGCGTACGGCGCGCCATGCGAAGGCGAGATCTCCCATGACGGCGGCGTCGACCGGGGCTCCAGCCACAAGCCGCCACGTGGCGGGATCGTCGCCATCGGCGCGCAGGTCATCGGCTCCCTGGAGGAGGACGCCACCGGAGATGGGACGAAGGTCCACCCATCCGCGCTCGGGGCGCGGCTCGGCACGCAGGATTCGCAGGCCCTTGCGTTCGGTGAGGAGCGCGAGAGCGGCATCCTCGTAGTCGGGTGCGATGACCACCTCGGTGAACACATCGGCCATGGCCTCGGCCATCGCTCGTGTCACGGGGCGATTGGCCGCCACCACGCCCCCAAATGCCGATACGGGATCGGTCGCGAAGGACTTCTCGTAGGCATCGGCGATATCAGCGCCCACGGCGATCCCACATGGATTGGCATGCTTGATGATGGCGACAGCAGGCAGTCCGTGGTCATAGGCGGCGCGCCACGCCGCATCAGCGTCGACGTAGTTGTTGTAGGACATCTCCTTGCCGTGCAATTGCTCTGCCCGAGCGAGGCCGGGGATGGAGAAGTCCGCGGCATAGACCGCTGCCGACTGATGCGGATTCTCGCCGTAGCGGAGGACGGCTTGACGCTCCCACGCCTGCCCCAGCCAGCGGGGGAATCCCGAGCCGTCGGGCGCTACGACATTGCCCATCCAGGTGGCCACGGCCACGTCGTACGCCGCCGTGTGCGCGAAGGCCTCAGCGGCAAGCCGCTGGCGCTCCTCCAGCGTGAATCCGCCGGCACTCACGGCCGCGGTCACCTCGTCGTAGCGCCGGGGATCGACCACCACCGCGACGCTCGCGTGATTCTTGGCCGAGGCACGCACCATGGCTGGTCCACCGATATCGATCTGCTCGATGCAGTCATCCGCATCGGCACCTGAGGCCACGGTGCTCGTGAAGGGATAGAGGTTGACGACGACGAGCTCGAAGGGCTCGATGCCGAGTTCCTCGAGCTGAGCGGTGTGCTCAGACAGGCGCGTGTCAGCCAGCAGACCGGCATGGACGCGCGGGTGGAGAGTCTTGACCCGGCCGTCCAGGCACTCCGGGAAGCCCGTGAGATCGGAGACCGGCGTGACGGGCACGCCCGCTGCCTCGATGTGCGCCGCGGTCGAGCCCGTCGACACGATCTCGACTCCGGCAGCGTCGAGGGCAGCCACGAGCTCCGGAAGGCCGGTCTTGTCATAGACCGAGATCAAGGCGCGGCGGACGGGCCTGCGGCCGGAGTCTGTGCTCACGGGATGGTCACCTTCCTGCCGTCGACCGTGCACCCCAGCGCGCACAGACGGGTCACGATATCCACGAGGAGCTCGCGCTCCACCACCTTGATGCGCTCATGGAGCGAGCCCTCGTCCTCACCGTCGAGGATGTCGACCGCGCGCTGGGCGAGGATGGGACCGGTGTCCACGCCCGCGTCGACGAGGTGCACCGTGCAGCCCGTGACCCGCGCACCGTAGGCCAGAGCATCCCGCACCCCGTGCGCACCAGGAAATGCCGGCAGCAGCGCCGGATGGGTGTTGACGATGCGCATGGGAAAGGCCTCGAGCACTGGAGCGCCCAGGATGCGCATGAATCCAGCGCAGATGATCCACGTCGGGTCGCTGCCCGCCAGGGCCGACGCCAGCGCGCGGTCCCAGGACATCCGGTCGGGGTAGTCGCCCGGTGGGACGACGGACGTGGCAATCCCTGCGGCGGCAGCTCGATCGAGACCGCCGGCGTCTGGTCGATCGGCGACCACGCTCACGATGTCGTAGGAATCCTGTGGCGCATCGATGAGCGCCTGGAGATTGGTGCCGCCCCCGGAGACCAGGACGGCAAGTCGCACGCGCACGACGTGACCCTATCGCCGCTGCGACGCTCCCGAACGTGCCATCACGACCACGTCGTCGCCCAGGTGGTCCGCGTAGCCGCGCAGCAGCCGTGTGCTGTCCCACATCGGGGATAGGCCGACGATAAGGGTCACCAGCCAGGCAAAGGGTCCGATCACCGGCACGAAGCCCAGGAGCCCCGCAGCGCCGTAGAGGGCGAACCATCGGCGCGTGGAGAGTCCCCAGCCCGGCCGGGCACCGGTATCTGCGCGCACGCAGCGGATGCCAACAGCCCAGCCCCCCAGGGTGCGACCCCAGACGGCCATGAGCGGAATCGTGTAGAGGGCAGTGAGGAGGACCAGGATGGCGAGCGGTAGCCAGAGGGGAAGCGAGAGCGATGCGTCCACAGTGCGCTCGCCGGACTGAGCATCCACGCGCACGCGAGTGATGCCTGCGGTCAGCCCCTCCAGTAATGACGACGCCATGCCCGCGACTGCAACGAGCAGGACCATGTCGATCGCCGCACCCGCAATGCGCCGTGGCATCGGAGCGAGCGTGAAGGCGGGCTTGCCCTCGCGCACTCCTGCGCGGCGGGGTGCCCGAACGGTGCTAGCCATCCGATCGCCTCGCGGGCCATGCGGTGACAGCGATGGCGCCAAGCCCAACGAGGGCGGCACCCGCGAGTGCGACGGGGAGTGCGGCGGCGCCCAGCCCCTGGAGAGTGGTGGTGCCCAATGAGCCCGAGGCAAGCCACTCCATGGCCGCGAGCGCAGCGCCTGTGGCGATGGCGGCGCCTGCGGACACGAGGCAGCCCCGAAGACCGACGTGCCCACGTCGCCGCAGGAACGCACCGGCGACGGCGCCCGCCGCCACGGCAAGGAGCGGTAGCGCGACCGCGCCCGACGGCGGCTGATCCGGGAGTGCTGCCAGGAGCGGGAACCCGGGCAGGGCAGCGGTGGCAGTCTCGGCGTAGGGGGAGACGACCGTGCCGACCGACACCGTGACACCGGGACCGAGCAGGTAGGCCAGCGACCACATCACTGCAACCGGCAGATACCCGAGGGTGAGCGCAGCGAGGAGGAGGAGGCCGGAGACTCCGGTATTCAGCTCGACCAGGAGCGCTGTCATCTCGTCAAAACTGCCGATGATCGCGACGACGAGCACGAGGCAGGCGACGGCGATCAGACTGAGGAGCGCAATCCCTGTCGCAGCGAGTGCATCACGTGCGGTGACGGGCAAC
>JBIIDD010000157.1:0-4095 GCA_044238565.1 Candidatus Nanopelagicales bacterium | reverse complement strand
GGCAGGAATCGGTACGGATCATCGGCGGGGATCACGCGGCCGCCGTAGGTCACGTCGAGTCGATAGTCAGGGACTTTCTTGGCGGGTAGCACTCCCGCCCAGACCCCCCGATGCTCGTGGCGCAGTGGCACGCGCGTGCCGTCATCGAGGACGACGACCACGGCCTCCGCCATCGGGCGCAGCACACGCACGCTAACGCCGTCCTTGCCTGGATGCGGCCCGAGGACCGCATGCGGATCATGATGCTCACCGTTGACGATGCGGTCCAATTCGGATCGGTCGACCTTCACGGTCCGCGGGAGCTTCTTGCTTCCGCTGTCCTTGCTCATGGCGCCTGCTCGACGCTCATGGCGCCTGCTCGACGCTCATGGCGCCTGCTCGACGCTCATGGCGCCTGCTCGACGCTCACGATGTGCGCGACCGTGGCGGACGGATCGAAGCGCACGTAGGTGGCCTGGCCCCAGGTGAAGGACTGGGCTGTCACGTGGTCATGGGCGATGAAGCGGTCATTCCAGTCCATGTCGATGGCCGGCATGTCCCACCACACCGTCGTCTCGCGCACGCAATGCGGATCGAGTGAGCACACCACCAGCACGGTGTCAGTGCCCACCCGCTTGGAGTACGCGATCACCTCGGGATCCTCGGTGCGATGGAAGCGCAGGCTGCGCAGATCCTGCAGCGGGATGATGCGGCGGCGCAGGTCATTGAGCAGGGTGATGTAGGGCGCGAGCGTGCGGGCATCTCGCTCCGCTGCGGCCCAGTCGCGCGGGCGGTACTCGAACTTCTCGGTGTCGAGGTATTCCTCGCTCCCCTCGCGCAACGGCACCGACTCGTAGAGCTCGAAGCCCGAGTAGACGCCCCAGGTGGGGGAGAGGGTTGCCGCGAGGGTCGCGCGAATGGCGAACGCCGCGGGGCCGCCTGTCTGCAGGAACTCATGGAGGATGTCAGGCGTATTGACGAAGGCATTGGGCCGCATGTACGCCGATGCGGGACCTGCGAGTTCGGTGAAGTACTCCTCGAGGCCCTGCTTGTCGTTGCGCCACGTGAAGTAGGTGTAACTCTGCTGGAAGCCGATCTCCGCGAGCGCCCTCATCATCGGTGGTCGAGTGAAGGCCTCGGCGAGGAAGATGACATCGGCGTGGTCGGCGTTGATCTCGGCGATGAGGCGCTGCCACACCCACAGGGGCTTGGTGTGCGGATTGTCTACCCGAAAGATCGACACGCCCTGCCCGATCCAGTAGCGGACGATGCGCACGACTTCGGCATAGAGCCCCGCGGGGTCGTTGTCGAAGTTGAGCGGGTAGATGTCCTGGTACTTCTTCGGCGGATTCTCGGCGTAGGCGATCGAGCCATCCGCGCGGGACGTGAACCACTCGGGATGCTCACGCACCCAGGGATGATCAGGGGAGGCCTGAAGAGCGAGATCGAGCGCGATCTCCATACCCAGCGTGCGTGCCTGCGCGACGAAGGCCGCGAAATCCGCCTCCGTGCCCAGATCAGGGTGGATCGCGTCGTGGCCTCCGGCCGGAGAGCCGATGGCCCACGGAGATCCGGGATCGCCGGCCTTGGGCTCGAGGGTGTTGTTGCGGCCCTTGCGATTCGTGGCGCCGATCGGATGGATCGGCGGGAGGTAGACGACATCGAAACCCATGGCGGCGATCGCCGGGAGGCGCTTGGCGGCCGTCACGAAGGTGCCCGACTTGAGGGGACGTCCGCGTGCCCCCTCGCTGCGCGGGAAGAACTCGTACCAGGACCCCACGAGGGCTCGGCGGCGCTCCACGAGGAGTGGCCACGGGCCGCAGTCGGTGACGGCGGCGCGCATGGGATGGGCCTCGAGCACCGCGAGCACATCGGGGTCAGCAGCGGCAGCGAGTCGCACCTCGGGGGGCAGCTCGGTGTCGCGGACCGTGCGCGCGATCTCAGCCAAGCGAGCAGGATCACCGCCGGTGAGTGACTCGATGAGGCGTGCACCCTCCTCGAGCTCGATGTCCATGTCGATGCCCGCGGGCACCTTGATGCTGGCGCGATGCCACCAGGTGCCCCACACGTCATCCCAGGCTTCGATGGAGAAGCTCCACATGCCCTCGGCATCGGCGACGATGTCGCCGCCCCAGACATCGACACCCGTGCCCAGATCGCGCATGCGCTGGCGCGCACGCTCGGCACCGGTTGGGTCGCGGAGCACGACGTCGACCCCCAGGGAGCCGTGCCCCTCGCGGAAGGCAGTCGCCCGCACCTGAACCTGCTCGCCTACCACCGCCTTGGCAGGCAGTCGCCCCGACTCCACGACCGGCCAGACATCCGTGACCGGGATGCGGCCGGAGAGCAGCGCGGGCACCGTGACCATGGCCGGGGGCGTCTTGGCAGCGACCTTCTTGGCCGGCGTCTTCTTGGCAGCGGCCTTCTTGGCCGGCGTCTTCTTGGCCGGCGCCCCGGATGCGGCCGAGAACACCGGGAGGGGTGGATTCGGACGCCGGGGCATGGCTTCAGGGTAGTGGTCCGGGGAGGCCCGTATCGCTGTCTCGCCAGTCCCGGGTCGGTCTGCACCGCAGCCGGCATACGTCGGGAACGAGCCGAAAGGGGTCTGCAATGGCGATCCCGCGTTGCAGGGTCTGCTGTTGTTTTCCGTCGTGTCGCCGCAAGGGCGGCTCATGCTCGTCCGGCTCCGGTCCCACCCGCTAGCGTGACCGCCGTGAAGGCCATTCGCAGGTTCACCGTCCGCACCGTCGTGCCCGCCGAACTTGAGTCGCTCGAGGAGCTCGCCGCCAACCTGCGCTGGGCATGGAGCCCGGAAACACGCGACGTCTTCCGCGCGATCGACCCCAATCTCTGGGATCGCGTGGGTGATGACCCCATCCGACTTCTCGGCGAGGTCTCGCGCGAGCGACTCATGGAACTGGCCGCTGACCCGGGCTATGTCGATTGGGTACGCCGCACCCGCGATGACCTGCGGTCCTACCTGCATCGTGATGCGTGGTACCAGCGTCAGCCGGATGATCGCCCACAAGCCATCGCCTACTTCTCGCCGGAGTACGGAATCGCCGCAGCACTGCCGCAGTACTCCGGCGGTCTCGGCATCCTGGCCGGTGATCACCTCAAGGCGGCATCCGATCTCGGCGTACCCATCATCGGCGTGGGCCTCTTCTACCGCTCTGGCTACTTCCACCAGACGCTGTCGCGCGAAGGCTGGCAACTCGAGACGTACCCCGTCGTCGATCCTGACGGCCTGCCGGTGTCGCTTCTTCGCGATGCCTCGGGCGAGCGCGTCACCATCTCGATCGGCTTCCCGGGTGGGCGCACCCTGAGCGCCCGCGTCTGGGTGGCGCACGTCGGCCGAGTCGACCTACTCCTCTTGGACTCCGACATCGAGGAGAACGATCCTGCGGACCGCGATGTGACCGACCGCCTTTATGGCGGCGGCGGTGAGCATCGCCTCGCCCAGGAGGTGCTCCTGGGCATCGGGGGTGTCCGGGCTGTGCGTCGCTACTGCGAGATCACCGGTCATCCGGCTCCTGAGGTCTTCCACTCCAATGAGGGCCACGCGGGATTCCTCGGGCTCGAGCGCATGCGCGAGCTCGTCGTGGGCGGACTCGACTTCGACGCCGCGCTCGAGGCGGTGCGCGCAGGCACGGTCTTCACGACCCACACGCCCGTGCCGGCGGGTATCGATCGCTTTCCTCGCGATCTCATCGAGCGCTTCTTCGGTGGCGACAACGCCGAGCCGGGGATGCCGGTCGAGCGCATCCTCGAACTCGGCACCGAATCCTTCGACGGCGGTGATCCGGGTGTGTTCAACATGGCGGTCATGGGCCTGCGTCTATCGCAGCGCGCCAACGGCGTGAGCCTGCTGCACGGCGCCGTGAGCCGCGGGATGTTCGCGGGGCTGTGGCCAGGATTCGATGCCGATGAGGTGCTCATCACCTCGATCACCAACGGCGTCCACGCGCCGACGTGGGTATCTCGCGAGGTGCGCGATCTGGCTGCACGCGAGGTCGGAGCGGAGCTCGTCGAGGAGGGCCGCGGATGGGAGGCCATCGGCCGCATCCCCGACGAGGCGATCTGGCCCGTCAAACGCCTGCTGCGCGAGAAGCTCGT
>JBIIDD010000156.1:0-4107 GCA_044238565.1 Candidatus Nanopelagicales bacterium | reverse complement strand
ACACCTCCCGAGGCGCTCGCGCAGATCGAGGCCACGGGCGCCCGCATCGTCGAGGTTCCCGAGGCATGGACGCTCACCGACATGGCACCGCGCACCGTCGCCATCGCCGAGGCTGTCGGCGTGGATCCTGCACCCCTGATCGCCACACTGCCCACGGACGCTGCCCCATCACCCGCGCAGGATGCTCCCCGCGTCGCATTCCTCTACCTGCGCGGTACGTCGGCCATCTACCTCCTCGGCGGCACCGGATCGGGGGCGGACGCCCTCATCGCCGCCGCGGGCGGAATCGATGCCGGAGCCGATGCGGGGATGGAGGCCTTCACTCCGCTCACCGCGGAGGCGCTCGTCGCACTCGACCCCGATGTCCTCCTGGTGATGACCGGCGGACTCGAGTCGGTGGGTGGAGTGGAAGGGTTGCTCGCGCTCCCCGGAGTCGCGCAGACCTCGGCTGGCAGAGAGGGACGCGTCGTCGCGGTAGACGACGAGGTCCTGCTCTCCTACGGTCCGCGCACAGGTGCGCTCGTCGATCTCCTGCGCGCGGCACTCGCCCAGGCATCTTCGACGCCGGCATGACGACGCCGTCTCGCAGAGCCGGCTCCGGCGGCACCGCGCCCCCCGCACATCGCTCACGCTCACCACGTGCCCAGGTCGCTCTCGTCCTCATCTCACTGGCCGTCATCCTCATCGCCGCAAGCGCGGCAGCTCTACTTGTCGGTGCAGCGGAGACATCGAGCGTCATCGTGACTGAGATTCGTGCCCCACGAATTGCCCTCACCCTCATCGTCGGAGCAGGACTGGGGATCTCGGGCGCACTCCTGCAGGGCACACTGCGCAATCCCCTCGCCGATCCCGGGATCATCGGCGTCTCAGCGAGCGCTGCCCTTGGGGCAGTTGCCACGATCGCGATCGCAGCCGCGGTCTGGCCGGCCGGCGCGGGAGCAGCATGGTTCGCTGCGATCGGTGCGACCGTCGCCGGTGGCGCCGGCATGGCGCTGGTGCTGTGGATCGCGCGGTCGGCGTCGGGTCGCACCGAGGTGGTGACACTCGTGCTCGGTGGTGTCGCGGTGACGGCGTTCGCTGCTGCGTTGATCTCGGTACTCGTCGCCGTGTCCGACACCGCGGGTGCGCGGTCGACGACCTTCTGGACGACCGGCAGCCTGGCCCTCGCGACGTGGCCGGGGGTGTTGTCGACCCTGCCCTTCCTGGGCCTTGCTGTGATCATCGCAGCACTGGTGACCCGCGACCTGGACGTGCTCGCCCTCGGCGACCGCGCGGCATGGGCGGCAGGCGTCGAGGTGGATCGCACCCGGGTGCTCGCGCTCGGCGCAGCCGTGTTGGCTGTCTCGGCGGGCGTCGCCATCGTCGGGGTGATCGCCTTCGTCGGTCTCGTCGTACCTCACGCCGTGCGCATGCTCATCGGCCCGCGCCACGGCCCCCTGCTGATCGGCTCTGCGCTCGCCGGTGCCCTGCTCCTACTCATCGCCGACACCATCGCTCGCACCGTCGTCTCGCCGGTCGAGCTGCCCCTCGGCGTCGTCACCGCGATCATCGGCGCTCCCGTCTTCGTCCTGCTCCTACGCCGCACGCGCGCAGCTCAGGGAGGCTGGGCATGACCGCGCGAGTCGAGGCGAGCGATGTCAGCGTGCGCGGCCGTCTCGAGCATGTGAGTGTCGCGGTCTCCGCAGGAGAGGTGCACGCCCTCGTCGGGCCCAACGGCTCGGGCAAGTCGACGCTTCTCGCCGTACTCGCTGGCGATCTCGCACCGGATGCCGGCACGGTGGCGCTCGACGGCGAACCCTGGACTCGCATCGGTGCACGGGAAGCGGCACGCCGCCGTGCGCTCCTCGCGCAGGAGACACCACTGGCCTTCCCCTTCACGGTGCGCGAGGTGGTGGGCTGGGGTCGGCTTCCCTGGCGGGGCACGGAGTCCTCATCGCAGGACGACGATGTCGTAGCCGAGGTGATGAGCGAGCATGGTCTCGCCGATCTCCTGGATCGTCCCGTGACCGCGTTGTCAGGCGGTGAGCGCGCCCGGGTGCATCTGGCACGCGTGCTCGCTCAGCGCGCACCGGTGCTGCTGCTCGATGAGGCCGATGCCGCGCTCGATCTGGCAGGTCAGGCGCACCTGGATGCCGCGATCCGACGCCGCCGCGACGCGGGCGATGCCATCGTCATCGTCGGTCACGATCTCGGGCGCCTCGCCTCGCTGGCCGATACGGCGACCCTGCTCTCGCGCGGACGCGTCGTGGCACAGGGGCGTGCCGCTGAGACGCTGACGGCCGAGGCACTCACGCGCGCCTACGGCGTCTCGGTGTCGACTGCCGCCACGGACGGGCGTCGCGTCTTCTGGTCGGAGGGATAGGTGTCGCGCCGCGTCGTCTAGCACGCGGCGCTGAGGCGCTCGCGCAGTGCCTCAGACATGCGCATCGGACGACCCGACTCCGCATCGACGACAGCGAGCCGCGTCGTGGCCTCGGCTGCCACATCACCGCTGTCGTCGAGGATGCGATAGACGATGGAGTACGACGTGCGAGCCATATCGGTGACGCGGGCCTCGATGATGACGGGCTCGCGCGAATAGCCGAGGGGCTTGATGTGCCGGATCTCCTGCGAGACGACGACCATCGCGTAATCGTCGTTGACGACGGTGTCGAGGTCGCTGATGAGCCCCATCCGGGCTTCCTGCAGGTAATCGTGGAAGGCGACGTTGTTGACGTGTCCGAGCGGATCGAGGTCGCTGAATCGACGCTGGATCTCGACGCGCATCAGGGCGTCGCTCGTCTGATGGTGACCGGGGTGCTGACGGCAGGAGTGGCCGTGCGTGTGACGACCTGCACGCTGGACATCTTCACGGTGCCAGTCCAACGGTAGGTGCCTCGTGCATCGACGACAGCCCTTCTCGCCTGCAGGACAAAACGTGACTTCGGCTTGCTGGCGTCGCGGATCTCCACGGTGACGATGGTGCCCGGCTGCATCCCGGTCGTCGTTCCGGACAGCATGAGCTTCGTGCCCCTGAGATTGCCCTGCACGCGCAACGTGGGCGGATAGGGCCGATCGTCGATACGAGCGCCTACGACCGTGTCGTTGGTCGTGCCGGCCGCGATCATCCTGCCGTCGGCACTTCGACTCACATCACTGCCAAGTCGGAGCACACCCGAGGGCATGATCCGGGTCCGCTCGCCCAATCGCCCCTGGTCATCGAGGGCGATGTCGAAGAGGCCCGTGGACTCGCCGTCGAGTTGGATCGCGAGACCGGTGGCCACGGACAGGCTGCGAAAGCCCGCTGCCAGCTTGATCGTCGTCGGACTGGGGTAGTCGAACTCCAGGGCCTGCTCCTGCAGCGTCGAGCCGTTGACTGGATCGAGGACCAGGATGGCCGACCGGAATCCGCTGTCATTGGATCCGATGTCTGCTCCGGCGTACAGCAGCGTGCCACTGCGCGAGAGTGCAATCGATGACAGGAACGTCTCACGTGCTAGCTCGGGCAGGAGGCGCGCCGTGCCCGTCGCGATGTTGATGGAGAGGAGCAGCCCCGCAGCGGTTGCGGCGTACCCGCGCGTGCCGTCAGGGAGCACGGCGAGGTCACTCGGCCGCTCGGCCCCGGTGGGTACGCGCGAGAGGACCGCGTAGTCCGAATTGCTCGTGGCGCTCACCACGACCACCTCACCGGCAAGGTCGGCGATGACGAGCTGTCGCAGACCGGGGAGGTAGACGATGTCCTCGGCCTCGCGGAGCCCCACATCAGCGACAAAGCGCTGGCGTGAGCTCACGTCGATGACGTAGACATGGGGGTCGCCCTTGCACACCGCCCACGCAGTGGATGCGTCCGGAGCGATGGTGACGTCAGAGGGCGAGCAATCAAGCGGCACGCGAGTGACGACGCCAGCGCCAGGGAGCAGAACGATCGACTTGTCATTGAAGAGCGATGCGACGATCAGGCCGCCGTCGGCCACTGCAACGGAACTGGGCGTCTCGCCGATGAAAACGTCCTCGTAGACATTCGACTGCACCTGCCGTGGCGTCACTTCGGCTGCGGCAGGCGTCGCGAGCGTGGCCACAACGGCGCCGATGACGAGGACGGCGTACCCGCGAGCGTGCACCCTCATA
>JBIIDD010000155.1:0-4111 GCA_044238565.1 Candidatus Nanopelagicales bacterium | reverse complement strand
CTATCTCGACGTACCCGGCAAGACCTGGCTTGAGGAGCGAATCGCCTCAAGCCCCAAGACGATCCTGCTCATCAGCCACGATCGCGAGCTCCTGAGGGCCTGCGCGACGACGATCGTGACCGTCGAGCTCGGAGTGGCGGGCAACACCGCATGGGTGCACGGAGGCGGGTTCGCTACCTACGCGGAGGCTCGCGAGGATCGCATGAGCCGGCTCGAGGAGTTGCGGCGTCGATGGGATGAGCAGCACCAGAAGCTCAAGGATCTCGTGCAGATGCTCAAGACCAAGGCCGCCTACAACGACGGCCTGGCATCGAGATACCAGGCCGCCCAGACGCGTCTGCGGATGTTCGAGGAGGCAGGTCCCCCGCAAGCGGTGCCCGTGCGCCAGCGCATGCGGATGCGACTCGAGGGCGGTCGCACCGCCAAGCGGGCGATCGTGTGCGAGCACCTGGAGCTCACCGATCTCACCGAGCCCTTCGACCTCGAGGTGTGGTTCGGCGAGCGCGTCGGCGTACTCGGTCGCAATGGCGCGGGCAAGTCGCACCTGCTGCGCCTGCTCGCTGCGGGTGGCAGCGACCCGGATGTCGAGCATCAGCCCGTCTCGGACATACCCATCCCACCGGTCCGTCACGTCGGTCTGGCGCGACTGGGTTCACGTGTGCGACCCGGCTGGTTCGCCCAGACGCATGTGCGCCCGGATCTCGAGGATCGGACCCTGCTCGACATCCTCCACCGCGGCGACGGCCACCGCGACGGCATGGGCCGTGAGCAGGCGGCGCGGGCCCTGGATCGCTACGGCCTCGCCGCCGCCGGGGAACAGCGCTTCTCATCGCTCTCCGGTGGGCAGCAGGCGCGCTTCCAGATCCTGCTCCTCGAGCTCTCGGGCGCCACGCTGCTGCTCCTGGACGAGCCGACCGACAACCTCGACCTGGAGAGTGCCGAGGCCCTGGAGGACGCCCTCGATGCCTTCACGGGGACCGTGCTCGCGGTGACGCACGATCGGTGGTTTGCCCGCGGCCTCGACCGCTTCGTCGTCGTGGGAGGAGACGGCGTGGTGCGGGAGTCGAGCGAGCCTGTCTGGGACTCCTAGGGGCCCCGAGGACCCGTTTTGACCCCTTCCTGGCCCCCCAGGTAGCCTTGGCGGTCGTTGTGCCCGCCCCCGGGCCCAACCGGGGAGCCCGACCGGCACCCCCTGAGTGAGCGAAGGTCCACGTGCGTACGTACACCCCCAAGCCGGGCGAGATCACCCGCGAGTGGCTCGTCATCGATGCCACCGACGTCGTGCTCGGCCGCCTGGCCAGCCAGGCCGCCGTCCTGCTGCGGGGCAAGCACAAGCCCGTCTTCGCACCCCATGTCGACACCGGCGACTTCGTCATCATCATCAATGCCGACAAGGTCGCCCTCACGGGCAGCAAGCTCGAGCAGAAGCGTGACTACCGCCACTCGGGCTACCCGGGCGGTCTCTCCGCCAAGACCTACTCCGAGCTCCTCGAGGACAACCCCCGTCGCGCTATCGAGAAGGCGGTCAAGGGGATGCTCCCGCACAACAAGCTCGGTCGGCAGCAGTTGAGCAAGCTCAAGGTGTACGCCGGGCCCGATCATCCGCACGCCGCTCAGAAGCCCACCCTGTACACCATCACGCAGGTCGCGCAGTAGCGATCACCGCGCAGTCTGCGAAAGGAAGAGACGTGACCGTTTCCGAAACAGAGATCCTCGACGAGGAGATCCCCTCGGAGTACACCACCGAGACACCGTCGGCCACCCCCGCGGCTGCTGACCGTCCTGCGGTCACCGCCCCTGGCGGTGCCACCGGCCGTCGCAAGGAGGCCATCGCCCGCGTGCGCCTGGTCCCGGGCACCGGCCGCTGGAGCATCAATGGTCGCGACCTCGAGACCTACTTCCCCAACCGTGTGCACCAGCAGATCGTCAACGAGCCCTTCGTCACCCTGGGCCAGGAGGGCCGCTACGACGTCATCGCACGCATGAGCGGCGGCGGCGTCTCCGGTCAGGCCGGTGCGCTGCGGCTCGGCATCGCCCGCGCTCTTAATGAGATCGACGTCGAGGGCAACCGTCCCCCGCTCAAGAAGGCCGGCTTCCTCACCCGCGACCCGCGGGCCAAGGAGCGCAAGAAGTACGGCCTCAAGAAGGCCCGCAAGGCGCCTCAGTACAGCAAGCGCTGATCGGAGCACCGTGGGCGGTCGCCTCTTCGGCACCGACGGCGTGCGGGGTCTCGCCAATCGCGATCTCACCGCCGAGCTCGCGCTGTCCCTCTCCGCTGCTGCGGCACATGTCCTGGGCGACGCCGGTGCTCTCGGGGCTGGAGGTGGACGGCCCACTGCTGTCGTCGGGCGTGATCCCCGGGCCAGTGGAGAGTTCCTCGAGGCGGCCGTTGTCGCCGGCCTCGCGAGCGCCGGGGTCGACGTACTCCTTGCCGGGGTGCTCCCCACTCCAGCCGTTGCCTATCTGACAGAGCGTCACGGCGCCAGTCTCGGCGTCATGCTGTCGGCGTCTCACAATGCGATGCCGGACAACGGCATCAAGTTCTTCGATGCGCACGGCTTCAAGTTGCCCGATGCCATTGAGGACGCCATCGAGATGCGTCTCCATGAGCCATGGGACCGCCCCCTGGGCGCAGATGTCGGCCGCGTCCGCACGCTGCCCTCGGCCGGGCAGGACTATCTCGATCACGTGCTCGATGTCGTGCGCACGCCCTTGACGGGACTGTCCGTCGTGGTCGACTGCGCCAACGGCGCCGCATCGTCCGTCTCCCCTGAGGCGATGCGCCGTGCCGGCGCTCATGTGGTGGCCATCCACGCCTCCCCTGACGGCCTCAATATCAATGAGGGCTGCGGGAGTACCCACCTGGGCGACCTCATCGCCGCCGTGGTCGAGCACGGCGCTGACATCGGCATCGCACATGACGGCGACGCAGATCGCTGCCTCGCCGTCGACGCCCAGGGCAATGTCATCGACGGCGACCAGATCCTGGCGATCCTTGCGCTGGGTATGCGCGATCGCGGCACTCTCGCGCGTGACACGGTTGTGGCGACGGTGATGTCCAATCTGGGCTTCCGCATCGCGATGGAGGAGAACGGCATCCACGTGGTGACGACGGCGGTCGGAGACCGCTATGTGCTCGAGGAGATGCGCTCGGAGGGATTTGCCCTCGGAGGCGAGCAGAGCGGCCACGTCGTCGTGCTCGACCGGGCGACGACCGGCGACGGGGTGCTCACAGCGCTGGCACTTCTGGACCGCATGGCTGAGACCGGCTCGAGCCTCGCCGATCTCGCCGCGGTGATGACACGGCTACCCCAGGTGCTGATCAACGTCGATGGAGTGGATAGGTCCCGGCTTGACGAGAGTGCCGAGGTCAAGGCTGTCGTCGAGACGGTGGAGCGCGAGCTTGGCACCGATGGACGCGTGCTGCTGCGGCCATCGGGCACGGAGCCCCTCGTGCGCGTCATGGTCGAAGCTCCCACCGCTGAGTCGGCGCGTGATGCGGCCGAGGCGATAGCCGCTGCCGTGCGCGCCTCCCTCGCGATCGACGCGTAGGAGTCCTTGAGCTCTCGCGGGCACCCCATCGAGAGCGTCGGCCCGACTCTGCAGCCGGGGCCGCGTACCCTGGCCTCCATGTGCGGGATCGTGGGCTACGTCGGTGAGAAGCAGGCACTGGAGGTAGTCGTCGAGGGCCTGCGCCGCCTGGAGTACCGCGGCTATGACTCCGCCGGTGTCGCGGTCGTCACCGGTGATCGGCTGGATGTGCGCAAGAAGGCCGGCAAGCTGGCCAATCTCGAGTCCCTGCTCGGCGAGGACCCGCTCGAAGCCGCCACCATCGGCATCGGCCACACCCGATGGGCGACTCACGGCGGTCCCACGGACGCCAATGCCCACCCGCACGTGAGCGAGGACGGCACCGTGGCCGTCATCCACAACGGGATTATCGAGAACTTCGCCGAGCTCCGCGACGAGCTGACTGCGGCGGGTGTCGTGCTCACATCGGAGACCGACACCGAAGTCGTCGCTCACCTGCTTGCAGCCGAACTTCCGAGATGCGGTGGCGACCTGGCCGAGGCCATGCGTCGCACGTGCCGGCAACTCGAAGGTGCCTTCA
>JBIIDD010000154.1:0-4119 GCA_044238565.1 Candidatus Nanopelagicales bacterium | reverse complement strand
CCCGGCTTGCCATGCTGCTTCGGCTGCGGGACCTCGACCTGATGGACCGTTGCGGTGCTCATCGCGTCCTCCCCGCGCCATTTTCGCGCATGAACGACTCAAAGGTCTGCGCTGGCATCACGTCGATCTTCGTCTCCATGTAAGCGTGGTGCAGGCCGCAGAGCTCAGCGCATCGGACGTTGAAGGTGCCCTCCTTGTTGGGAGTGACACCCGTCTGCGTGATGGCACCCGGATTGGCATCGATCTTGATGCCGAGCTCGACTGCCCAGAAGTTGTGAATGACATCGACGGAGGTGACGTTGAAGAGGACGGGGCGATCCTTGGGCAGGTAGAGGATGTCGGTAGCCACCTTGTCGTACTGCGGGTACTCGAAGGTCCACACCCACTGCTGGCCCGTCACGTTGACGACGAGCGCATCCTCGGTCTTGGGTTGGCCGGTCGCCGAGGTGGAACCGTAGGAGTCCGCGGTGATGTCGGCGAGTTCGATGAGGCCCCAGACGACGAGGAAGGCCGCCAGCATGCTGGAGGAGACAGTCCAGGTGATGACCGCGACGGCATTGGTCCGGATGGCGGGGTTGTCGTTGTTGGGAGGTACATCGCCGCTCTTGCCCTTCCAGCCGAAGAGGCTGTACAGCAGCACGGCGAACACGAAGGACGTGATGGGGATGGACACGAGAGTGAAGACGACGATCGTCTGCTGGATGTCCTCCATGATCGAGGATGCCGGGCCGCCCGACTGATTCATCGCCGCGACGATGAGCCAGCACAGCGGCAGCAGCGAGAAGCCCACGACCACCGTGATGATGAGGATGTGGCGCACATAGCGGCGGCTCAGCCACTCGCGCAGGCGATGCATAGCGGGCGGCCGATTGGTCGGTGCCTCGGGCTCTTCCGCCGGGATCATCGTGTCGGCCATTAGACGACCTCGAGGGTGCCGGACATCCACCCGCGCTGCTGCATCGGACCGCCGAACTCCTGGTACTGGTCACCGCACGGGAACTCGCAGTTCCAGACGTAGGTGCCCGGTGCGCCCGTCCGGAAGGTGAACGTCACTTCCTTGGGGTTATCCACGTAGGGATCGGCATTGCCCACCTCGTTAGCGCCGAGATCCGGCAGCGGGACGGAGAGGAAGAGGTAGGGCTGGCCACTCTCGGGGTACTGGTGCACGGTGAAGGTGTGCGCGACCCTGGTGGGGTCGACCTCCGTGACCGTCTTGCCGTTGACCGTCATCGTGCCGTCGACCGTGCCGTGCACCTTGGCCCAGAAGGGATTGAACACTCGACCGCCGGAGTCGTACTGGTAGATCGTCACGGTCACGAGCGAGTTCGCCGGCACCTGCAGGGTGGTCGAGGGCCAGAAGAAGGGCCAGCCCTGGCTCGCATAGAGCGCGTTGACACCCTCGGTGGGACCTGGCACCGCGTCGGAATTATTGGGGTAGACGTAGAGCTCGAGGTTTGCGGCGTTGACCGGCCCCTCTGGAGTGTCGACGGTCCCGGCCGGCTCGGCCACGAGAAGAGGCGGCTCACCCTTCGTCGCACTCGCAAAGAAGGCAACCCCGGCGACCACGCCAGCACCGATGAGCACCGACACGAGCGCCACGAGGAAACGCTTCACGTCCCATCCTCCCGAATCGTGGGACGGGTCGTGGATGCACGACCGTGCGCTCAGGGTAGGGGTCGCGAGCGCCACGGACACGCATTCAGCAAGAAATGTTCCGAATTCATCCGCCCGGGCGTCTCGAGTGAGCGCTAGGAGGGAGATCCCGAAGGTGGCGCCCCTGTCTATCGTGAGCTCATGACTCCGTGGGTCCCGGGTGATGATCTGTGGACCGTCGACCTCTTCGTGACCGCAAATCTCATTCTCGTCACAGCCCTCTATCTCGTGGCAGTGCGCATCCTTGCCACAAGGGGACTCACCTGGTCTGCGTGGCGCACCTTCAGCTTCCTCCTGGGCATGGCGCTGCTCGCCCTTGCCTATCTCGGACCCTTCGAGACCCTGGCGCACACCTACTTCTGGGCGCACATGGGCCAGCACCTCATCGTGATGATGCTCGCCGCGCCCTTCATCGTGCTGTCGTGCCCGGTGGCCCTCACCGTCATGGCCACCACCGGACGCACTCGGGCTGCCGTCATCCGGGCCCTGCGCTCCACCGTGGGTCTCGTGCTGGTGAATCCCGTCGTGACGTGGGTGCTCTTCACCACCGTGCTCATCGGCTCGCACATCACACCGGTGATGGAGTGGGTCCTCGGTGACCACGACGCCATGGCCTACGTCGAGCGCCCCGTCTACCTCGTGGCGGCGCTGCTGTTCTACTACCCGCTCATCGGCAACGACATGTGCGCACGCCGACCGCGGCCCGCGATCCGCCTGCTGTCGCTCGGACTGATGATGATTCCCGAGACCGCACTCGGCGCGGTCATCTTCCTCGCACCTGTCACGCTCTACCCGTCCTACGTCGTAGCGGCAGCAGCCGTCGGCGCCGACCCTCTCGTCGATCAGCAGCTGGCGGGGGCGCTCATGTGGGCGCTCACCATGGTCATCGACTCCGCGTGGATGATGGTGGCGGCAGTGGAGTGGTGGCGCTCCGAGGAGCGCCAGACCGCGATCCAGGAGCGTCGAGAGCAGGAGGAGGTGACTCCATGAGGACCGTGCTGGGCGTGGTCGGAGCCGGGCTGCTGCTCACCGGATGTGCCGGATCCGGGATGTACGCCGCGACGCCCGTCGTCACCATTCCTGCCACCACCGCCGCGAGCGCGGAGGTGATCGGACTCACCGTCATCCCTCCAGACGAGCGGCAGCAGACCATCGTCATCGCCGGGGAGACCGCGGACGGCACCGCGCTGTCGACTGCGGAGATGGGTGGCGACATCGTCGTCGTCAACGCATGGGCATCCTGGTGTCCGCCCTGCATCGAGGAACTGCCCCTCCTCGCTTCGGCGGCTGAGGCCTACGCCGACCAGGGCGTGACCTTCCTCGGCCTCAACTCCATGGACGACCCCATCGCTGCCGCCAGCCTGCTCGGGTCGAGCCCCTACCGCAGCATCGACGATCGCGATGGCGCGATCATCGCCACGATTCCGGGAGTCCCACCGCGATCGCTGCCGAGCACCGTGATCCTCGACCGTCAGGGGCGCATCGCCGTACGCGTCATCGGGCCTGTGAAGCCAGGCCAACTCGAGGGAGCGCTCGAGACCCTCCTCGCCGAGCCCGCCTAGCTCTTCAGCGCATCCGACATCGCCCTGCCCAGGGCGTCGCCGGAGACCCAGGCGGACTGGGTGCGCGGCTGCCCTGCCCAGCTGTCTCCCGCCCGCCCCACGACACCGTCGAAGGAGAAGGCTTCCGACCGAGCGTGAGCGGGGCGGGCATAGGTCCAGCGCTTGACCGTGAACCACGCCGGTACGCCGCCACTGAGATTGCGCATCACCGCCAGCATCGCCGGTGCGGCCGTCACCGGCTCGGTCAGGTGACCCGCGGCGAAGACGGGCGTGGAGTGCGCGACGAGCACGGGTGCATCGTCACCGCGTCGCGAGCCGTCGTCGGCGACGAAGGACACCACGGGATCGTCGTTGACGAAGGCCCCGTCGAAATCCCAGGTGCGCTCGGGGTAGACGGCGACGAGCGCCATCACCGGCTCCCACATCGGCGCACTGCCCGCGGCCACGAGTGCGTCCATCTGGGGATCCGGACCGCACAGCGCCACTGCGCGGTAGTCGCGACCGGCGACGCGCACACCCCCTTCGCCGACGTCCACGCTCGCTACATCGATGGGATGGCGGATCTCGACGAGGTCGGAGGGCAGCACCGCGGCGAGATCCTCGACGAGACTGCGCAGTCCGCGGGGTGCGGCGTAGCGCACGGGTCCCGATTTCGTGCCGAGCAGGGTGCTGCCGTCTGCGATGTGGAACGTGTCGGTCCACGGGCGCACGAGTCCGCGATCGATCCAGTCACCGACCACCCGGCCGAAGCCCGCGTCGTCGACGGTGACATACGAGGCACCCACGTCGACGACCCGGCCGTCGTACGCCGTGCCGGTGTCGCGCAGGGTCTGGGTCGCGAGCCGGCCGCCGAGGCGGTGGCCGCGATCGAGGACATCGACGGTGAGACCTGCATCCGCCAGGG
>JBIIDD010000004.1:0-14421 GCA_044238565.1 Candidatus Nanopelagicales bacterium | reverse complement strand
CGCGCGTCGGCGCAGGTGCCCTAGTGGCCGCGCAGGCGCTCCTGGCTCCGGGCACAGAGGTCCCCGCGGGCGCCCTGGCCCGTGGCGTGCCGGCGCGCATCACCGAGGGTGCCGCCGATGCCGAGCTCCTCGAGCACGCCGTACGCACCTACGTGCACAACGCGCACTGGTACGCCGCCGAACTACGGCGCATCGACTAGGGCGCGGCGCAACCCCGGCTAAACCCCCTCGGTCGACATCAGCAGTTGCGTGAGCTCCTCAGAGATTCCCGGCGCGCTCGCGAGAACGAAGGGAGCACCGACGGGATCCTCGTCGCCGAGGACCAGCGCACCCGCCTCGCGCGCGATCAATGCCCCAGCGGCGACGTCCCATGGGTTGAGTCGCGACTCCACGTAGGCATCGGTCAGCCCCGCAGCGACCCAGCACAGGTCGATGGCGGCTGAACCCAATCGTCGGACGTCACGGACGCGAGGCGCCACCGAGACGAGTGCCTGCGCCTGGCGCCTGCGCTGCTCGCTGTCATAGCCGAAGCCCGTCGACAGGAGGGCGTGTGCGAGGTCGGTGATCGTCGACGCCTGCATCTGCCGCCTGCCATGGCGCGATTCCTCCCAGGCTCCTGCGCCACGCGCCGCGACATATGTGAGACCCAACTCGGGTGCGCAGACGGCACCCGCGACGACCACACCCGACACCTCGACGCCAACGCTCACCGACCACAGGGGTAGGCCGTACAGGTAGTTGGTCGTGCCATCGAGCGGATCCACGATCCATCGCACCTGCGTGCTGCCCGAGCGCTCACCGCCCTCCTCGCCGAGGATCCCGTCGCCGGGGCGCTCCCCGAGGATCATGTCGGCCAGGAACTCCTCCGCCGCCCGGTCCATCTGGGTGACGACATCGGTGGGGCTCGACTTGGCACTCACCTGCAGCACGGCCGGACGCTCGTCCTTGAGCAGCACCCCCGCACCCTGGGCTGCGCGCCGAGCGAGATCGGCGAGCGACTCCTCCAAGAGATTGCTACGACCGCCGGTAGGGGACTCCATCCCGTCAGCGTGCCACTAGCCTCGGGGAATGCAGTTGGCCGGCCCCTACCGCGAGATCCTGCGCCGTCCGGGCGCTGCGAGATTCACCTCGGCTGCCTTCATCGCACGGCTTCCCATCTCGATGGTGGCGCTGGGCATCGTGCTCATGGTGAGTGAGCTCCGTGGCTCCTACGCACTGGCCGGGATCGTGGCTGCGGCGTACACGGTCAGCAGCGCGCTGCTCAACCCACTGGGCTCCCGAGCGGTGGACCGCTGGGGGCAACTCAGGGTCGTGCGCCTCCTCGTGGCGGTACACGCCATCACGCTGCTCCTCCTGGCCTGGGCGTGCGTCTCCGGCGCAGCGTCGGCACTACTCGTCCTGCTCGCGATCATCTCGGGGGCCACTCAGCCCGCCACGGGCGCACTCGTGCGGGCTCGGTGGGCCCACGCCCTGGGTCCTGACCTGCGCCTGCGCACCGCCTTTGCCTTCGAAGGCATGCTGGATGAACTCATCTTCGTCATCGGGCCACCCCTGGCAACCTTCCTGGCGGTAGCCCTCTCGGCACCGGCGCCGGTCGTTGCGTCAGCGGTCTTCGTCGCGATCGGGTCGACGCTCCTGCTCGTGCAGCGCCGCACCGAGCCACCTGCCACGGGCATCAGGCGCACCGCGGGAGGTCACCCGCTGCGACGGCGCGGGGTCGTCTCCGTGCTCATCGTGCTCGTCGCGATCGGAGGCGTCTTCGGTTCGGTGGACGTGGCCACCGTGGCACTTGCCGACGAAGCGGGCCAGCGCGCGGCCGCAGGACTCATCCTGGCCGCATACGCATTGGGCTCCATGGCGTCGGCGCTCGTGCTGGGCAGCCGATCCAGCGGCGCCAGCGACGACCGCCTGCCGCGGCAGCTTCTGCTCGCCTCACTCGCCCTGCTCCTCGTCACCCTGCCCCTCCTCCTGCGCCCCTCCCTGCTGGCCCTCGGCATCCTGGTCCTGCTCGCAGGCCTCGCGGTCTCCCCCGTCCTCATCACGGGCTTCTCCCTGGTCGAGGCCCTGGTCCTCCCGGCCCAGATCACCGAGGGACTCTCGTGGGCGATTTCGGCCATCGGTCTCGGAGTCGCAGCATCCGCAGCGGGCACGGGTTGGCTCGTCGATCGGGCCGGCCCCCAGGCCGGCTTCCTCGTCACTTTGGGGTCGGCTGTGCTCGTCGCGGTGGTCGCCCTCATCGGCCATGGGCGGGTGCGTCGCGGGGTCCACGCCCGCGAGGCGTGATCGTCGGCTAACGTCTGACCTCGACGCACGCCGTGCGCACCGCCGCGAGGAGGCAGCCCTGAACACGCTGAGCCCCCGGGAGATCCAGTCCCGGCTCCGCTCCGGCGCGACGGTCGCCGAGCTCGCCGAGGAGTCCGGTATGGACGTCGCGGGCATCGAGCGCTTCAGCGGTCCGCCGCTCGCCGAGCGCGCCTACGTCAGCGAGCAGGCGCGGGCGTGCGTGGTGCGACCCGGCACCGAAGACCTCGAGACGCTCGTCCAGCGCGATGTGCGCACCCGCGGCGACGAGGATCTCGTATGGGATGCCTGGCGCCGGCCCGATGGCCGGTGGACCGTCGTGGCTGCCCTCGGCAGCGACTCTCCCATCTCGACCTGGCTCTACGACCCTCGCTCGCGTTCCATCCAGCCCGATGACGCCGCGTCGCATCGCTTGGCGTCAGAGGACGTCGTCGTCCCCCTGCGCCCCACCACGTCCACGGTCTCGCTGCCACGTGACGAGACACGACAGGAGAAGCACGTCGCGCCTTCTGCCGAGGATGAGATCGATGGTGCACCCGCCGCGTCCGAAAGCGAGCCCGACGCTGTGACCGCGCACGACGCCTCCGAGCAGGAGCCGGTGCAGCCCACGACCGAGACAACGCGGGCGAAGTCGCGCAAGGGACGCAGGGCGAGCGTCCCGCGCTGGGACGAGATCCTCTTCGGGGCGGGCCAGACAGACGCCTGAGATCACTCGCCGAAAGGCAGTGGATCCCGGGACTGGTGCTCACGGCCGGCGTGGGCAGCGGTGACGCCCCGGCGGTGGTGGTCGCGACACAGCACCTCATAGGCAACCTGGCCCGCACCGGCTCCATCGACATCGCCGACGACCACCTGATCACCATCGCGAACGATGACCCCATCGACCGTGCGCGCCTGATGTGTGCCTCGACGACCGCACCAGCACAGGGCCGCCACCTGCAGGACCTCCACACGGTCTGCCAGCTCGATGAGGCGGGCGGAGCCGGGGAAGAGCTTGGTACGGAAGTCGGTGGTGATGCCGAAGGCATACACGTCGATGCCGAACTCGTCGACCACGTCGGCGAGCTGCTCGATTTGCTCGGGTGTGTAGAACTGCGCCTCATCGCAGATGAGATAGTCGAGCCTGCCGCCACCGGAGAGGTGATCCACGATGACGCGCCGGAGATCCAGCGCGGGGCCCACTTCGATCGCATCCGCACGTAGCCCGAGCCGACTCGACAGCACGGCGGTGCCCGCTCGATCCATTTGAGTGAAGACCAGCCCGGCCCGCCCGCGCGACGCATGGTTGTGGTCGGTCTGAAGGGCAAGAGTCGACTTGCCGCAGTCCATGGTCCCGGAGAAGAACACGAGCTCAGCCACGCCCACTCCCCCGCGCCAGGAGGAGGGGGATGTCCATCTCGGCCTCGGTCACGGAGCCATGCTGGCCCAGCAGGCCCGAGATCAGCGGATCGGCGTCGCTCACGAGGAGCGTGTCTCCCTGGGCGAGCAGCACGAGATCGCCGATTCTCTCGGCGTAGTGCTCCTCCGTCTCGCCGAAGAGCCCCAGGGCGATGGCCTCGTCGCGCTCGGCCACGATCGCCCGACCGGCGAGCTCCTCCTGCCAGGCCTGCCGCACGTGAGCGAGCCGGCCAGGCCGGAGGTAGACGTGACGCAGGCGCGGCTCGCCCGCGACCGTGGCGACGCCATCGAAGCCCGGTAGGTCCTCGACCCTCACATGGGCCGACGGCGGGCAGTCCACCATCCCGTGATCGGCGGTGACGACGAGGAGGTGGTCGTCGCCGATCGCGTCGATGACCCTTGCCACCAGCTCGTCGATCGCATGCATGCCCTCGCGCCACTCGCGTGAATCGACTCCGTAGACGTGTCCGGTGCGGTCGAGATCGGGCACGTAGGCGTAAGCCAGCCCGCGCCCGTGCCGCCCGATGGCGTCCACGATGGCATCGGTGCCATCGGAGCCGGAGTAGTCACCACCTCTCAGCACTGCACGCGTGAGCCCGCTGGCGGCGTAGGCGCTGGGCCCGATACTCACCACGGGGACGCCCTCAGCGGCAACGCGTTCGAAGACCGTCGGCTCGGGCTGTGTCGCGACGGGGTGGGGGGTGTCCGTCCAGGACAGCGGATGCAGCATGAGGTCGTCCTCGGGGACCCGGAACGACGCTCCCACGATCCCGTGCGCCCCCGGCGGGACGCCGGTGCCGAGGCTGGCGAGCGCAGTGGGGGTTGTCGACGGCACCGTCGTGCTCAGCCGACTCCGCCCCATCGCCGCCAGCGTGGGCGTGCGCTCGATCATTCCGTGCCAGGGCCACCACCCCATCCCATCGATGAGCAGCACGGTGACGGCTTCGGGAGGACCACCCGATCGACCTGGGTCGCGACCGACGAGGTCGAGGGTGTCTCGGAAGCCCTGCACACCCCACAGGCTCGCCGTGGACGGCAGGACGTCAGCGAGTGTGCCGGAGCCGTACGGCGGCGCCTCGATCGCGTGAGTCACCGCAGTCGGGTGGCGGTCGCCTCGGAAAGCGCTGCGGCGAAGGCCAGCGTCTGAGTGACCACGTCGGAGCCATCGGCTGCCTCGGAGACTCGCAGCGAGAGATCGTCATTGCTCGCGGTGCCCGTGTATCCGTGGTCTGCGTCGCACTCGGAGTCACCGCACCCGGCGGGCTCGAGGTCAATGCGGGCAACGGCGCCCCAGCCGATAGTGAGCACCACCTCGCGCATCGGACCCCCCGCATGATGGTGGGCGGGATTGGCGACCACGCGCGTCACGACCACCGAGTCCACCTTCTCGAGCCGGACAGCCTCGGTCGACGCCGACGCATAGGGCTCAGGGCAGGTGTCGTCCGGACCGTGCTCGTCCGTGTGACCCACGATGAGGCGCGTCGGTGTCAGCACGAGGACCGTGACATGGCGCCTCAGTTCATCGCGATCGAAGGTCGCCTCGTGATGCACGACGTAGGCAACCAGGGGCTCACCCGCCAAAGCTGTCTCCAGGGCGTCGGCGACAAGGGCCGGGTAGTAGCCGCTCCGCTCGATGTCGCCACGCAGGCGGTGGTGCAAGGTGCCCGCATCCGTCATGCCCCACATCCTCCCACCCTCGGGGGCGATCCACAGACGCACCCGCATCCCCCGGCACCCGAGGCATTAGCGTGCCCACATGCCGACCCCCCTGGACCTCTCCCCCGATGTGGCCGCTGCCCTGCGCGACGGCCTCCCCGTCGTGGCCCTGGAGTCGACCATCATCAGCCACGGACTCCCGCGTCCGGAGAACCTGCGGGTCGCGCGCGAGGTCGAGGCGACGGTGCGCAAGCACGGTGCCGTGCCGGCGACCATCGCCGTCCTCGACGGCCGCGTGCGCATAGGGCTCTCCGACGATGAGCTAGCACGCGTTGCCGACCTCGATGACATCGTCAAGGTGAGCGTCCGCGACATCGCCACCGTGGTCGCCCGGGGCGGCCACGCAGCCACCACTGTCGCGGCGACAAGCCACCTCGCCCACCTGGCAGGCATTCGGGTCTTCGCCACCGGCGGACTCGGCGGCGTCCATCGCCAAGCACGCGAGACCTGGGATGAATCCGCCGACCTCACATCGCTGTCCACCACACCGGTCACGGTTGTCTGCTCCGGGGTGAAGTCCATCCTGGACGTGCCCGCCACACTCGAAAGGCTCGAGACGCTCAACGTCGCCATCGTGGGCTACGGCACCGATCGCTTCCCGGGCTTCTACCTCACCGACTCCGGCAGCCGCGTCGACTGGCAGGTCGACTCACCGGAGGACATCGCCGCCATCTCTGCCGTACGCCGCGCACTGTCGATCCCGGGTGCGCTCGTCGTGGCCAATCCCCTGCCCGAGGACCTGCAGATGGACCCGGATCTCCACGATCGACTGCTCGCCGAGGGCCTCGCCTTGGCAGAAACCTCCGGGGTGCGCGGCAAGGACGTCACGCCCCTCCTGCTCGACTACTTCCATCGCGCGTCCGGGGGCGTCAGCCTGGAGGCCAACACCGAGATCATCCTTCGCAACGCCGACCTTGCCTCACGCGTCGCCGTGGCCGGCTCGTGAGCACGTGACGTGTCTGAGTCGGCGCTGATCCGCGTCATCGGGGAGGTCATGGTCGACGTCATCGCGACCACGACTGCCGAGCCGGCACACGGATCAGACACCCCCGCGACGATCGCGGAGCAGGACGGCGGATCGGCCGCCAATGTGGCTGCCTGGCTCGCTCACCTCGGCGCGCCCGTCGAGTTCACGGCACGCGTGGGTGTGGACGAGCGAGGGGACACGGCACTCGCAAGACTCACCGCGTCCGGCGTCACGATGCGCGCCACGCGAGACCCCGATCTCCCCACCGGTCGATGCGTCGTCATCGTCACGCCGGACGGTGAGCGGACGATGCTCCCCGATCCGGGTGCCAATGCCCGCCTCGCCGTCTCGGATGTCGCCACAGGGTCCTGGCGCGCCGGTGAGCACCTCCACGTCAGCGGCTACTCCCTCCTGAGGGATGGGTCGCGCGCCGCCGTCCTCGCCGCACTGGAGCGCTCCCGGGAGGCCGGTCTCTCCGTGAGCGTCGATGCGTCATCCGAGGCTCCGCTCCTCGCACTGGGACCTGACCGCTTCCTCGACTGGCTGGCCCCGGGTGACCTGGTCTTCGCCAATGCCGCGGAAGCCCGCGCTCTCACGAGGCGAGCCGATGCACGTGAGGCTCTCGACGACCTCGCGGGGCGAGGCCTCGTGCCCGTCCTCAAGCAGGGTGCAGGTGGCGCCGCGGCAGCTCAGGGGGATCGACGGTGGAGCGTCGCCGCGGTTCCCGCAACCGTCCGCGACAGCACGGGAGCGGGCGATGCCTTCGCCGCGGGCTTCCTCGCCTCCTGGACCCGCGAGGGCGACATCGAGGCGGCGCTGCGACTCGCCACGCGGATCGCGGCGCGTGCCGTGTCCCAGCAGGGCGGCCGCCCGTAGGCTCTCGGGGTGGCACGCAAGGGCGAACCCGTCGACCGCATCATCGATGTCGACGTCGACAGCGAGATGCGCTCCTCCTTTCTCGAGTACGCCTATTCGGTCATCTACTCACGGGCGCTCCCGGACGCGCGCGACGGCCTCAAGCCCGTGCAGCGCCGCATCGTCTTCCAGATGCACCAGATGGGCCTTCGACCCGATAGGGGCCACGTCAAGAGCGCTCGCGTCGTGGGCGAGGTGATGGGCCGGCTCCACCCGCATGGCGACTCGGCGATCTACGACGCCCTGGTGCGCCTAGCCCAGCCGTTCACCCTGCGCCTGCCACTCGTCGACGGGCACGGCAACTTCGGCTCCCCCGACGATGGTCCTGCGGCCATGCGCTACACCGAGTGCCGCCTCGCCCCCTCAGCCCTCGCCCTCGCGGAATCCCTCGACGAGGACGTGGTCGACTTCGTCCCCAATTACGACGGCCGCGAACTCGAGCCGACGGTCCTCCCTGCGGGATTCCCGGCCCTACTCGTGAATGGAGCAGCCGGCATCGCCGTGGGCATGGCCACATCCATGGCGCCGCATAATCTCGGCGAGGTCGTCTCGGCAGCCCGCCAGCTCGTCCTTCATCCCGAGACCAGCCTCGATGAGCTCATCCGCTTCGTCCCCGGCCCCGATCTCCCCGGCGGCGGTGCCATTCTCGGTCTCGACGGCGTTCGCGAGGCCTATGCGACCGGTCGCGGCTCCTTCCGCGTTCGCTCGACCGCGCGCATCGAGCAGGTGAGCCCGAGGAGACGCGGGATCGTCGTCACCGAGCTGCCTCCGGGCGTGGGTCCCGAGCGAGTCATCGAGCGCATCAAGGACCTCGTGCACGCGAAGAAGCTCCAGGGCATCTCCGATCTGCTCGACCTCACCGACGGCGAGCATGGGCTGCGCCTCGTGATCGAGCTCGCCCCCTCCGCCAATCCCGAGGCCATGCTCGAGCAGCTCTATCGCCTCACGCCACTCGAGGACACCTTCACGATCAATGCGGTAGCCCTGGTGGATGGCGAGCCACGCACACTGGGCCTGCGCGAACTACTCGAGGTCTTCGTCGATCATCGCCGCGAGGTGGTGCGACGTCGCAGCGAGCACCGCAGGAGCAAGGCCCGTGAGCGGCTGCACCTCGTCGACGGCCTCCTCATCGCGATCGTCGATATCGACGAGGTGATCCAACTCATCCGCACGAGCGACGACACGGCTGCCGCACGCGAGCGCCTCATGTCCGTGTTCGATCTCTCTCACGAGCAGGCGTCGTACATCCTGGAGATGCCCCTGCGCCGCCTCACGAAGTTCTCGCGCATCGAGTTGGAGTCGGAGCGCGACGACCTGGGTCGAGCGATCGAATCCCTCAGCCAGATCATCGACGACGAGGCCATGCTGAGAGCGGTGGTCGCCGAGGAGCTCCTGGCTGTGGCCGAGGAGCATGCCTCTCCGCGTCGCACGATCCTGCTCGAAGACGCGGGCACACCGCGCACGGCGGCGTCCCCGGCATCGCTGGAGATCGCCGACTCACCCTGTCGCGTGCTCCTGTCGGGCACGGGGCTCATCGCGCGCACCCACGGTTCCGAGATCTCGACCACCGGCCCGCGCGCCGCTCACGACGTCATCGTGGGCGCCACCGTCGCCACCGGGCGCGGCGAGGTCGCCGTCCTCACGAGCTCCGGACGTGCCGTGCGCCTACCGGTGGTGGACATGCCGATCCTGCCCCCCTCCGCGCACGCACCCGCCCTCGCGGGCGGAGCACCCCTCGGAGCCCTACTGGACCTCGAGCCCGGCGAGAGGGTCGTTGGCCTGGCCGAGGTAAGTGACCCGCCCGCCGTCGTCGTCCTGGGCACTCGGCAGGGCATCGTCAAGCGGGTGGCGGTGCAAGGACCTCCCACACGCCGAGACTGGGATCTCATCGCCCTCGCCGACGGTGACGACGTCGTCGGTGCGCAGGAGACGTCACCGGGCGACGACGTGGTCCTCATCACCTCCGATGCCCAAGCCCTGCGCTTCCCCTCCGAGTCCGTCCGGCCACAGGGACGATCCGCGGGGGGCATGGCGGGTATCCGACTCGCGGAGGGGGCGGAGCTCATCGCCTGCTGCGCGGTGGCTGGTGACGACACGGACGCTGTCATCGTCACCGTCGCCGGCTCCCGATCCGCGCTGCCGGGCACCTCCGCCTTCACGGCCAAGGTCACCGCGCTCTCCGACATCCCGCGCAAGGGTCGGGGCACCGGCGGCGTGCGCGTCCATCGCTTCCTGCGCTTCGAGGATGTCCTCGTGCTCGGCTGGGCGGGCCTTGGTCCCGTGCGAGCATCAGCTGCCTCCGGTGCTCCACTGGACCTACCGGAGGACCGGGAGAAGCGCGATGCATCGGGCAGCCCGCTCAGCAGCCCCGTGGCGAGCATCGGCGGACCTCCGCGCTGATGCGGTGCGCGCTGCAGGCAGGAGACGAGCCCCTCGCGGGTACGGCGCCACGGGCACGATGGTGGTGGCTGATCGAGGTGCCCGGTGCGTGGGGACGCCAGGCCATCGCCGACTGTCGTGTGCCCGCCGTGCGATCCCTCTCGTCGGATGGACATCGTCGGGCCCTGCTCGTGCGCCGGCCCGGACGACATCCTGCGGTGGATGCACAGGCTCCCCTGCGCGTATGGATCGCGGGCGCGATGCCCGGAGACCCTCCGCCCAGGCTCGCCATCGCGGAGGATCCCGATGAGATCCGGGAGTGGCCGATCGAGGGGCCACCGTCGGCCATGGCGGACCCGGATGCACCGGTCCTCGCCGTCTGCACCAACTCCTCCCGAGATGCCTGCTGCGGCATCGACGGTCGCGCACTCGTCACCTCGCTGAGCGCAGATCCCGGCGTATGGGAGTGCTCGCATCTCGGAGGTCATCGCTTCGCCCCGACGGCCCTTCTGGTCGGCTCAGGGCTCGTCTACGGGCGGCTCACGGAGTCCACGGCCCGCCGACTCATCACGCTCGGGCCCGGCCCCGACACCAGCGCCTGGCTTCGTGGCCGCAGTGCGCTCGAACCCGCGGTGCAGGCCGCCGAGGCTCACTTGCTCGCGAGGGGTGCGGCACCCGATGTCGCACGTGCTCACGTGGAGCACCGCGCACGCGACCGTGCCCACGTGAACTTCCCCGGCTATGACGGCGTCGAGCTTGACCTGGTCCCGGGCGAGCCGCGGCCGGCATCCTGCGGAGGCGAACCGGAGTCCTGGTCCGCGTGGCGGGTCGCTGACCGGGTCTAGTCCCTGGCGGCCTTCAGCAGTGCCTCACGCTCGTGGAGGGTGGTGCGATCCCGGTCGCGTGCGGCGCCCAGAGCACGCTCAGCAGCATCGATCCTCCGCCAGCCCGCAACATCGACGACCTCGCCTTGCGCGAGTGCCTCGTCGACCGCAGCGAGCTCCGGCTGTGCGGCGGTCCAGGCACGCGGGTCCGAAGCATCCTCGAGCAGGCAGGCGATGGTCTGCACGGCGTCCTTCTTGTTGGTCCCGATGATGCCCGTGGGGCCACGCTTGATCCATCCGGCGACGTACAGTCCTGGGATCACATCGTCACCGTCGACCACGCGACCCTCGCGATTCGGGATGACATTGCGCCGGTCGTCGAAGGGCACCCCCTCGATTGCCATGCCGCGGTACCCCACACTGCGGATCACTGCATCGACGGGGATGACATGCGTCTGCCCGCTCCCCGACGCCTGACCCGAGTCGTCGAGGACCGTCGTCTCGACGACGAGCCCCTCCACGCGTGCCGTGCCGAGGATCTCCACGGGGCGGCTTCGGAAGTGCAGGTGGATGCGCCCCTCACGGCCGTCGTCAACATGATCGGCCCAGCCCTGGATGACTGCGACATTGCGCGCGACCGCCTTGTCCGCCGCGATGGCGGCTTCACTTGCGGGGTCGTCCACCTCGCCGCCCTCGGCGATGAGCACCTGGGTCCGTTCGAGTTCGCCGAGTTCGCGGAGCTCCTTGGTGGTCCAGGTCGCCTGCGCCGGACCGCGTCGGCCGATCACATGGACCTCCCTCACACCGGAGGCCCGCAGGGCCGCGAAGACGTGCTCGGGCATGTCGGTGTGCTCGATCTCGCCCGGAGCCTTGGAGAGCACGCGCGTGACGTCGACCGCGACATTGCCTACGCCGATGATCGCCACGCTGCGGGACGTGGCGAGGAAGTCGACGAACGCCTCCGGATCGGTGTCGGGGTGCCCCGTGTACCAGTTGACGAAGTCCGTGGCCGCGATACTGCCGCTCAGGTCCTCCCCGGGGATGCCCAACGCTCGGTCACGGGACGCTCCGTACGTGAGCACGATGCCGTCGTAGAACTCGCGGAGCTGATCGAGCGTGAGGTCCCTACCGATTTCGACATTGCCCAGGAAGCGCACATCAGGATGGTCGAGCACCTTGTCGAGTGTGTCGCGCACCGAGCGGATGCTCAGGTGATCGGGTGCGACGCCGTAGCGCACGAGCCCGAAGGGACTCGGCAGCTTGTCGATGATGTCCACGGACACGGGGATGTCGGACTGTCCCACCAGGGCATCGGCGGCATACATGCCTGAGGGTCCCGAGCCGATGATGGCAACGCGCAGGGGTCGGGTCATCTCTCCTCCTCAGGCGAGGCCCAGCATCTGCCGGGCCTCGGTGAAACCCGGGCCAGGATTCACCGGGTCCAGGTGCACGGTACGCATCCCGACGGCCTCCGCGCCTGCGAGATTGCCCGGCTGATCGTCGATGAAGACGCAGTCTGCCGGTTCCACTCCCATGCGCTCCGCCATGAGGAGGTAGGCGCGGGGATCGGGCTTCATCACGCCGTCGGTGCGTCCGTCCACCATGTGGTCGAACTCCCGAAGGATCGTCATCCTGTCCAACCACGTCTGGTCGTGGAATGCCGTGAGGTCGTTGGTGAGAATACCAACCGGAATGCGGGCAGCCTTGGCATCGGCGATGAGCTGCCGGGCGGCTGGACGCACCAACTCCTCCTCCGAGCCGGAATACAGATGCGACATGAAGTAGGGCATCTCCGCCGGTTCTCCGCTGATCTCGTGGAATTCAGCGCAGCGCCGGGCCCAGTACTCGCGCTCGTTCATTCCCCCGGCCTGGAAGTCGCGCCAGTCCGGATCCGCATCGGGATCGAAGGGCCCGGTCCAGGCGAAGGTCCCGGGGGCCAGGCCCAGCGACCTCTCGCCGACAGCGCGCAGCTCGAAGGGGGTGAGCAGGACAGGACCACCGAAGTCGAAGACGAGAGCGGTCAGGTCGACTCCCTCATGAGTGGTCCATGTCTCTAGTGCTCTTCTTCCGAGATGGTCACCATGTCGTAGCGCACGACGTCGCCGAACCATCCGCACTCACCGCACCAGGTCATGAAGACGCGCTGGTCCGCCGTCCAGTACTCCGTCGAGATCCCACCGTGCACCTCGATGCTTGCCGCGCACATAGGGCAGAACTTCGGCCTGTCGAGCAGGTGACGCTCGGCATCCTTGGCAAACCACGCGCCCGGCGGGGGCAGTCGATGCGGATCGGGCGGGAGTTCGCTCAACGGAATCCTCGCCTCGCCCGGATCGCCAACCGGGGCGGCTCCGCCGGCCCGACGGCGATCCCCATCCACGTCATCACGCACCCGCACTGGCCCTCTCGCGGCGGGCCCAGGCGTCGGCGTGCAGGTCGAGCAACTGCTGCCGCTGGGGGCTGTAGCGCATCGAACCCATGGTGATGAATGCCTCGGCGAACTCGCGCTCGGCACCGAACTTGTCGCGCTCGCACGGCAGCGGGATGATCTCGTGCTGCTCACGGATCGTGCCCAGCGGATCCTCGCCGTTGGCGACGCGCTTCATGTTCTCCTTGAACATCTTGCGCAGCATGGCGACACCCGCGTCGGAGCGACCGAGGTGCTCCTGGGTCCGGTCGGTCACCGGGCCCTGGCTGACCCAGGCCATGATGTCCTGGCCCTCGATGTAGTCGGTGATGAAGCGGCCCTGATCATCGCGCCAGAAGTACTCGTAGAACACCGGACGGTCCTGGCTCTCCCACACACCAGCATCAGGGGCATGGTTGGAGTAGAAGAGCTTCCACGTGGTGGTGTCGTCGACGGGGACGCGGATCTGCATCTGGTCGATGCCGGCCCCTCCCACGCGCATGAAGTAGGGGAACACCAAGGGGTGGCCGACCTTCCAGTCATCGTTGTCCTCCGAGCCGCCCTCGAGGACGCGGCGCTTGAGGATCCCCCACTCCATCTCCTCGAAGCCCGTGCGCAGATGCTTCTTCTGGAAGGCCTTGGGGGCGTCGAAGCCCTGGGTCTCACCCATGAAGTTGAAGTAGTAGCCGTGGAGCCACTCGACGTGGTGCGGATCCACGGAGTTCTCCATGATCTGCAGCCAGTTGCACGGGAGGGTGGCGTAGCCGCAGTCCTTGACGCCATCCATGACGAAGACATCGAAGCGGGGAAGCTCCGGAGCGGGATCAGGCCCGACGTACACCCAGATCATGCCGCCCATGACCTCGGCCTTGCCGGCCTTCTGCTTCACGCGGTCGCGGAAGTTCTGGTTGTCGGACTCCGCAGGCTGCTCGACGCAGTTGCCCTCGAAGTCCCACTTCCACCCGTGGTAGCCGCACCGGATGCCATCCTCATGCACGACTCCGTAGGTGAGCGAGGCGCTGCGGTGCGGGCAGTGCTCCGCGACGATGCCGTAACGCCCGGACTTCGGCGTCTTGAAGAGCGTCCAGTCCTCACTGAGCAGGCGCACGGTCTTGGTGGGGACCGAGTCGAAGTCCTGCTCGAAGGCGATCGGGTACCAGTAGCGCCGCAGCAACTCCCCCATCGGGGTGCCGGGTCCGACCTTGGTGAGTTCTTCATTCTGCTCGACGGTCAGCATGTGCGGTCCTTCCGTGATTTCCGGTACTGCGGCCGGATCGTGCTCCTCCGGCACCTCGACGGTACCGGGCCTTGCGGACGACGCTAGGGATTGGCCCGCGCGCTGGGGAGGTGTGCGTCCCTCCCGGCGGGACCGGACCCGGGAAGGGGACTTTGGTCCCCTTCCCGGACCTGGAACTACTCGATGATGGTGACAACTCCGTTGTTGCCGTCAACGCGGATGCGCTGGCCCGTCTTGATGTTGGTGGTCGCGAACCCGGTGCCGGTGACAGCGGGCAGGC
>JBIIDD010000153.1:0-4128 GCA_044238565.1 Candidatus Nanopelagicales bacterium | reverse complement strand
CGGCGTACCGGCGCTTCGGTCGAGGTCATCCCCGATGGGGATGACGGCAGTGTTGACGTCGAGGCACTCGGTGCGATGCTCGACGAGCGCGTGCGCATCGTGTCGGTCAACCACGCACCGAGCCAGAACGGTCTCGTCAACGATGTCGTGGCCATCGGCGACATGCTGCGGATTCAGGGGTCGCCCGCGTGGTACCTCGTCGACGCCTGCCAGTCCGTCGGGCAGTTGCCCGTCGACATGGGGCGCATCGGCTGCGACGTGCTGTCGGCGACAGGTCGCAAGTTCCTCCGCGGCCCGCGCGCGACAGGATTCCTCGTCGTATCGCAGCGCATGCTCGACGATCTCGAGCCCTTCCCCCTCGACCTGCATGCCGCGACGTGGACGGCGCTCGACGACTACGACGTCGCCGAGGGTGCCGCGCGCTTCGAATCCTGGGAGAAGGCGTACGCCGCGCTGCTCGGCATGGGCGCGGCGATCGACTACGCCCTCGCCTGCGGCATCGAACCGCTCGCTGCGCGCATCGGCGTACTCGCGCAGCGAGCTCGGGTGGCCCTGGCCGAGATCCCCGGAGTCACCGTCCGAGATCGCGGAAGCGTGCGCTCCGGCATCGTGACGATTCGCGTCGACGATCCGGCCGGGGTCGTGGCCGGACTGCGGGGACGCGGCATCAACACGAGCCTGTCCACCCCCGACTACTCGCGCATCGACTTTGGTCGCGACCAGGCGTCGGGGCTGGTGCGGATCAGCCCGCACGCCTACAACACCGAGGACGAAGTGGATCGCGCTGTCGCCGCGGTCGCGGAGTTGGTGCGCTAGCCGGAGGAAGGCGTCGGCAGCTGGCCGAAGACGTGTCGACGTACCCACGCGTGCATGGCCACAGCCGCCGCCGCACCGGCGTTGATGCTGCGGGTCGAACCGAACTGGGTGATGGCGAGCAGGTCGACGCATGCCTCCTGCGCCCGCATGGAGAGGCCGGGACCCTCCTGGCCGAAGACGAGCACGCATGCCGAGGGGATGTCGTAGGTCTCGATGGGCACGGATCCCTCGACGTTGTCGATACCGATGAGTGGCAGGCCCTGCTCGGTCGACCAGTGGACAAGTGCCTCGATGGAGTCATGGTGTCGCACGTGCTGGTAGCGCTCGGTCACCATGGCGCCGCGGCGATTCCACCGGCGATGTCCCACGATGTGCACTTCAGCGGCGAGGAAGGCGTTGGCCGAACGCACCACCGAGCCGATGTTCATGTCGTGCTCGAAGTTCTCGATAGCGACATGGAAGGGATGCCGCCGGGCATCCAGGTCGGCGACGATCGCCTCGACGCTCCAGTTGCGGTAGCGATCGATGACGTTGCGCGTGTCGCCCTCCGCGATCAGTTGCGGATCGAGCCGCGAATCGGGATCGGGGACCATGGCTCGACCCTAGAGGGGCGCGCAGCCCGCGAGTGGTGCCACGACACCGCGTTGGCGAGGCCTTAGAGTCATTGGGTGCCGGATCTCGCCCTGACGCTCACGGCAGCCGTCACCGCGCTCGGCCCGGAGTGGCTTGATCCGCAGACCCTGCTCACCAACCTCGGCGACATCGCCTTCTGGGTGGTCCTTGCCATCATCTTCGCCGAGTGCGGACTCCTGATCGGCTTCTTCCTGCCGGGCGATTCCCTGCTCTTCATCACCGGCCTCTTCATCGCATCCGGCTTCATCTCCATCAACATCTGGCTTGCCTGCCTGCTCCTGCTCATCGCGGCAGTGGTCGGCAATGCCGTCGGCTACGCCATCGGCTACAAGGTGGGGCCCGCGCTCTTCCGCCGCGAGGACTCGAGGCTGTTCAAACGGGAGTACGTCGAGAAGACCCACAACTTCTTCGCGAAGTACGGCGGCCGCGCCATCATCCTCGCCCGCTTTACACCGGTCGTGCGCACCTTCATCACCGCGATCGCGGGTGTGGCTCGCATGGACTTCGGCCGCTTCATGCTCTTCAGCGCCATCGGAGGCGTCATCTGGGCGGTGGGCGTGACGCTCACCGGCTACTTCCTCGGCACGATCCCCTTCGTCAAGGACAACATCGGAACGATCCTGCTGCTTGTCGTGGTGGTGAGCGTCGTCCCCATCGTCTGGGAGTTCATCAAGCACCGCCGCCAGCGCGGAGGCGCGGAGGCCTAGGCCAGGCCGAGGTCGGCCAGCGAGTACGCCGCCCGGTAGTCCAGGCCTGCCTCGCGCACCGCATCACCCGCACCACGATCGACGATCACGGCGACGCCGACGATCTCGGCTCCCGCCTCGCGCAATGCCTCGACCGCTGCGAGGACGCTCGAGCCCGTCGTCGAGGTGTCCTCGACAGCCAGCACGCGCCGACCCATGACGTCGGGCCCCTCGATCCGCCGTTGCAGCCCGTGGGCCTTGCCCTCCTTGCGCACGACGAAGGCATCGATCCGCTCGCCTCGGTCGGCACCCGCATGCAGCATCGCGGTCGCCACCGGGTCGGCGCCGAGCGTGAGACCGCCCACAGCGGCGTAATCCCAGTCGGAGGTGAGATCGCGCATCACGCGGCCGATGAGCGGCGCGGCCTGCGCATCGAGGGTCACACGACGCAGATCGACGTAGTAGTCGGCCTCGCGGCCGCTCGACAGGATGACCTTGCCGTGCACGACGGCCTTGTCGATGATCTGCTGGCGGAGGGCTTCGCGGTCGCTCATGGCCAGACCCTAGGGTGCGGACCATGGCCATCGGAAGCGTGGTGCTCACTCCCGGGTCGGCGTACGAGGTGCCCGGCGCACGTGATCTGTCCGCCGACGCACCTCCCGACTCGGAGTGGACCGCGCGCGTGGCCCTGGGCATCTCTGCAGGGACGGGGGAGGTGTCACCGCCGCTGCTTCTTGTCTTCACCGGGAGCGCCGCGGCGCAGGCCCCCCACCTCGGCTTCGCCCAGCGATCGGCGCGGCGTGCGGTGGGTGGCTACGTGCTCATCGACCCGGTGCTGCCGCGCCCCGGCGCGGTGAGCGACTGGCCTGACGCACCCGTGACGGTGGTCATCACTGCGAACGCCGACGACGACACCCGCTCAGCCGCGCTCGGTGCGCGCCTGCGCGGCTGGGAGGTGCTCGAAGGCGACGCGACTGCACTCATCGCCGAGATCGCGGCTCGCCCCTAGCGACCAGCGCGACGCGAGCCGATAGCGCGCACCAGGGGGCGCGGGAGGTACTGCGCGGCGAGGGAGAGTGCCTTGTACTGCTTGCCGGCGACGCTGACGGGCCTGCCCTTGCGCACGTCGACCAGCGCGCGGTCGACGACCTCCTGAGTGTCGAGCCACATCCACTCGGGGATGCCCTCGGTCTCCATGCTGGCCCGCTGGTGGAACTCCGTGTGCGTGTAGCCCGGGCAGACCGCGGTGACGTGCACGCCCGTGCCGGCGAGCTCGACCGCGAGACTCTCGCTGAAGACGGTCACCCAGGCCTTGGCAGCGGAATACGTGCCACCGGTGATCCAGCCTGCGACGCTGCTGACGTTGAGCACCGCACCGCTGCCGCGGGCGATCATGCCGGGCAGGGCTGCGTGCGTGAGCCGCATGACCGCAGTGACGAGGACGTCGAGCATCTGCTGCTCTGCCTCGAGGTCGCCCGTCGAGAAGGCCTGGAGGACGCCGAACCCCGCGTTGTTGACCAGGATCTCCACGGGCTGGGTGCGCAAGCGCTCCTCGACGATCGCCATCTGTGACCGGTCAGCAAGATCCGCCGCGATGACTTCGACCTGCACGCGATGACCGCGCAACTCCGCTGCCACGAGATCGAGGCGCTCCCGGTCGCGGGCCACGAGGACGATGTCGTGGCCGCGCTGTGCCAGGGTCCGCGCGAAGGCGAGTCCGATCCCCGAGGTCGCCCCGGTGATGAGTGCCGTGCTCATGTGAATCTCCTCGGGATCATCGCAAAAGCCACGCTGGGCTCTCGCGCATCAGGCGTTGTGCCCCCATCCTTGCCTAGGCTGAGGCCGTGATGAAGGGACGCCTGCTCGCGGGGCTTGCTGCCGCCCTGGTGCCGGTGACCCTGCTCGTGGCCCCCGCGGCAGCAGCGACCGACACGTCGCCCCGCATCGTCAATGGCCGCGACCCCCTAGCGGAGGAGATCTCCGCACTCGTCTA
>JBIIDD010000152.1:0-4132 GCA_044238565.1 Candidatus Nanopelagicales bacterium | reverse complement strand
AGGGCGCAGAGGATGAGGATCCGCTCGTGAGCCTGGTCGGTCTCAACCCCGACGCCGAGCGCCCGGAGGATCCCGCGCTCGCTCGGCTCTTCCCTGACGCCTACCTCGACGATGCGGACTCGTCGGCGGAGTTCCGACGCTTCACGGAGCGATCCCTGCGCGAGACCAAGTTGGCCCATGCCGCCACGGCGATCGAGACCCTGCGGAGATCGGGAGAGAAGGTCACGCTCAGCGCCGATGAGGCGAGTGCCTGGCTGGGCGCCCTCAATGATGTGCGGCTGGCCCTCGGTACTCGCCTGGGTGTCACCGAGGAGGGCATGGCCGAACTCGCCGCACTCCCTGAGGATGACCCGCGAGCTGCGACCTTTCACGTGTACGACTGGCTCACCTATCTCCAGGAGAGCCTTGTTCGCTCCGTGATGCCCTGAGGCGCGGAGGTACCGACACGCGAAAGCGGCAGGGCCCGGGGGCCCTGCCGCTTTCCATGCGTGCGAGTACTACTTGCTGGAGGGAGCTTCCTTCATCTCCGCGTCAGCAAAGGCGGGATCGTCGTCCATCGACTTGATGCGCGCGATCTTGAAGATCAGCAGACCGTAGAGGCACTTGGCGAGTACGTCAGCGATCGAGTAGCCCACCTGGCGGTAGACGAAGGAGTCTGCGCCGTCGATCCCGAGCATGGGGAAGGCGTACGAGATCGGGTAGACGCCCCACGTGGCGAGGAGCAGCCAGCGTAGGCCCGCGAGCTCCTTGCCGACCTGGTTGGGCTGGCTCTTCGCCGCTCGACTGAGTTCGACGAAGAGCACATAGAGGATGTAGATGAATGGAATGGTCGATAGGGCACCCCAGATGGCCTTCGGTGCCAGATCGGCGGTGATCTCACCCGGGTAGCCCAGGATGATCATGAGGGCTGAGGCGGGAATGAGCTTCCAGAGCAGCGAGCGACGCACGGCTGCGGGAAGTGCGAGGACTGCCACCGTTTCGAAGAGCAGCAGCGGCACGGTGAGCAGCCAGTCGACGTAACGGTAGCCCTCGTTGAAGCCATCACCCTTGACGAGTTCGAAGACCTCCTGGACGCCCGGCGTTCCAGCGCCAACGGCGACATATGCGTCGGAGAACGAATCGAAGATGCGCAGGTAGTGGTAGGCAGCGATGAAGCAGACCATCGCCGACACCACGAGAGCGAGCCGGTAGCGCGGCAGCACGCGCGGCGTCACGGCCAAGAGGAACACCGTCGTTGCAGCCATGGAGGCCAGCGCCAGCGACAGGATGTTGTAGACGGTTTGGAACTGAGCATTGGTGAGAGTCTCTACGACCTCCACGCAGCACCCCTTTCTCGTGGCGCCCGTTGGCGCCGACCTCGGGCGCCCCAGAGGCGCCGTACGCAGCGGACTGTCCTCCGGGTAAGCGCACCCTGCAAGTTGAACCACTTGCGGCGCGATTTATGGACCGCAGGGGGTGCGAAATTCCGGCGCCCTAGGCTTGCCGCGTGCTGAGGATCCGGGCGGAGCTCGTCGACGCCATGGTGGCCCACGCCCGGGCCGATCACCCCGACGAGGCCTGCGGCGTGATCGCCGGCCCCGAGGGCAGCGACCGCCCCGAGCGCTTCGTCCCCATGCTCAATGCCGCTCGCTCGCCCACCTTCTACGAGTTCGATTCGGCGGCCCTCCTTCGCCTCTATCGGGAGATGGACGACCTGGGCGAGGTGCCCGTGGTGGTCTACCACTCCCACACGGCCACCGAGGCCTACCCGTCACGGACCGATATCTCCTATGCGTCGGAGCCCCTGGCCCACTACGTGCTGGTGTCCACCCGCGAGTGCGGCCCTGAGGAAGGCCCCGTGGAAGTCCGCTCCTATCGGATCGTCGACGGGGTGGTCACGGAGGAGCAGATCGAGATCGTCGCCTAGGCTTGCCCTCATGTCCGTCGAGGTCCGTGTCCCCACCATCCTGCGTCCCTACACCGGGGGCGACAAGATCGTCACTGGCGAAGGTGCTGACCTGCGTGCGTTGATCGCCGACCTTGACGGTCGCTTCCCCGGCATCGGTGATCGCCTGGTCGACGAGCAGGGGCTGCGTCGTTTCGTCAACGTCTACCTCAACGACGAGGATGTCCGCTTCCTCGGCGGACTCGACACGGCAGTCGCCGACGGCGACTCCGTCACGATTCTCCCCGCCGTCGCCGGCGGCTGACCCCGCGCGCCATGCGCTACGACTCGCTGCTCGACTCCGTCGGCAACACGCCGCTCGTCGGATTGCCCCGACTGTCGCCGAGCCCGGATGTGCGCCTGTGGGCCAAGCTCGAGGATCGCAATCCCACCGGCTCGGTCAAGGATCGTGCCGCGTTGCGGATGATCGAGCAGGCGGAGAAGGACGGACTGCTCACGCCGGGCTGCACCATCCTCGAGCCCACGAGCGGCAACACCGGTATCTCCCTCGCGATGGCCGCCCGGCTCAAGGGATACAAGCTCGTCTGCGTCATGCCCGAAAACACCTCTGTGGAGCGCACGCAGATCCTGCGCATGTGGGGTGCGGAGATCGTCTACTCGTCGGGCGCGGGTGGCTCCAACGAGGCTGTCCGTGTGGCTCGCCGGATGGCTGCGGAGCACCCCGACTGGGTGATGCTCTATCAGTACGGCAACCCGGCCAATGCCGAGGCCCACTACACGACCACGGGTCCGGAGATCCTGCGTGACCTGCCCTCGATCACGCATTTCGTCGCCGGTCTCGGCACCACCGGCACGCTCATGGGCGCGGGGCGCTACCTGCGCGAGCAGAAGCCCGACGTCCAGATCGTCGCCGCCGAGCCGCGCTACGGCGAGCTCGTCTACGGTCTCCGCAACCTCGATGAAGGCTTCGTGCCCGAGCTGTACGACGCCAGTGTCTTGACCACCCGTTTCTCCGTCGGGCCTCGCGATGCCCTCAAGCGCACCCGCGAGTTGCTTGACCAGGAGGGGATCTTCGCTGGCATCTCGACAGGGGCGATCCTGCACGCGGCACTTGGTCTGGCGACCAAGGCCGTCAAGGCAGGTGAGAGTGCGGACATCGCCTTCATCGTCTGCGACGGCGGCTGGAAGTACCTCTCCACCGGCGCCTATGAAGGCACGATCGACGACGCGGAGGACCGGCTCGAGGGCACGGTGTGGGCATGAGCGTTGATCGGCCCATCGGCATCTTCGACTCGGGCGTCGGCGGCCTCACCGTCGCACGCGCGGTGCTCGATCAACTCCCGCACGAGCCGATCCTCTATGTGGGCGACACCGCGCGTGGCCCCTACGGCCCACTCCCGATTGCCGAAGTCCGCGCCTATGCCCTCGACGTGATGGATCACCTGGTGGAGTCCGGCGTGAAGATGCTCGTCATCGCCTGCAACTCGGCCAGTGCTGCTGTCTTGCGCGACGCCCGAGAGCGTTATGACATTCCGGTGGTCGAGGTCGTGCATCCCGCGGCGCGCCGTGCCGTGAGCGCCACTCGCAGTGGCCGCATCGGGGTCATCGGCACGCAGGCGACCATCACCTCTCGCGCGTATGACGACGCTTTCGCGGCAGCGCCCCACCTCACGATCACGAGTCAGGCGTGCCCACGTTTCGTCGAATTCGTCGAGGTCGGGGTCACCGGCGGTGAGGAGCTGCTGGAGGCTGCGCGGGGCTACCTCGCACCCCTGCAGCAAGCAGATGTCGACACCCTCGTCCTCGGTTGCACTCACTATCCCCTGCTCACCGGCGTCATCTCCTATGTGATGGGTGACGGCGTCACGCTGGTGTCGAGCGCCGAGGAGACGGCGAAAGACGTCTATCGCACGCTGGCCGAGCACGCACTCGTCCGAGATCCCGCGCTCCCCGAGCCTCGTCACCGATTCCTGGCCACAGGAGATCCCGCGGGATTCGCCAGCCTGGGTGCGCGATTCCTGGGCCCGGAGATCGGCGTGGTCGAGCGCGCTTAGGCTGGCGCTGTGCGCCTTACGGTGATCGGTTGCGCCGGTTCCTTTCCCAGCCCCGATTCGCCTGCATCCTGCTATCTCGTCGAGCATGACGGCTTCCGCTTGGTTCTCGACCTCGGCAATGGTGCCCTGGGATCCCTGCAGCGCCACATCGCGCTCACCGACATCGACGCGGTGATCCTCTCCCACCTGCACG
>JBIIDD010000151.1:0-4137 GCA_044238565.1 Candidatus Nanopelagicales bacterium | reverse complement strand
GCCCGAGTCCGCGGGTAGTGACGGACCGCCGCATCACTCGTGGCAGGCTTGCCCCATGAGTGACTCCACCGGCAGTTGGACCATCGAGCCCGGCAGCCCGATCACGCTGCAGACCCATGACTTCCCCACCTCGCTCGAGGTGAGTGCTCCGGTGACGGGCGGGGGGCTGCACGTGGCGAGATCGACCGTGCGGCTGCGCATCGAGATGTCCCTGGAGAAGCTCAAGGCGTCCAACTTCCTCATGCAGGGTGCTGCGCGCGCGCTCATCAAGCGGTTCGATGGCGACCTGCTCATCTTCGAGGCAGAGGGATCGGCAGCGGATCACCCCTGGACCGTGTCGGGCAATGCCAAGGCCGGTCAGGTCGATGTGCCCATGTCGGTCGAGGCCACTCCCCAGCCTGGCGATGATCCGAGCACGCTCCTCCTCGGGGGATCGGTCACCATGAATGACATCTCGATTCCCATCCCCGGCCTGAGCGGGATCTCCAGCGTCACCTTCAACCTCGCCGGATCCGTGGGGCTGCGCGCGGGTTGACGTGCCTTAGCCGCCGAAGATGACCTTCGCGAGCAGGATGGCGATGCCGATCGACGCGTCGAGGAGGCCGATTCCCAGGGCGCGCGGCCACGTGCGCCCTTCGCGCCGGGCACCTACGAGGCCGACGACGAAGAGCACGGCAATGAGCATGAGCAGGGTCGCGATGACCTCGCCCGCGAGGTCCATGCCGAAGAGGCCCGAGATGATGAACGCCGCGATAGCGAGGCCGCCGACGACGATCACGGCGGCCGCATTGCGCAGTTCCTCGCGCCACTCCGCGCGTGATGGGGGCTTGCGGTGGACCAGGCGGTGCGCCGCGACCGATGCCCACAGGTGAGCGACGGCCACCGTCACCGTCGTGGCGATGATGATGACCGTGAGTTCGGCCTCGTCGACGAAGAGACCCTTCCAGCTCGCTGCGGCGATGACGCCGAGCAGGGTGATCGCGGCGTAGATGGCAAGGGTGTACTCGCTGAGCTGCTGGCGCTCCGACACGACGGGCGCGTCGTTCATCCCATCTCCTCGGCCGTGTCGATCTCGTCGGCGTCGACGATGCGATAGGCGTAGCCCTGCTCGGCGAGGAAGCGCTGGCGATTCTGGGCGAAGTCGGCATCCACCGTGTCACGGGAGACGACGGTGTAGAAGCGAGCGCGTCGACCGTCGGCCTTGGGGCGCAGGAGGCGGCCGAGCCGCTGCGCCTCCTCCTGTCGCGAGCCGAAGGACCCGCTCACCTGGATGGCGACGGAGGCCTCGGGTAGGTCGACGGAGAAGTTGGCGACCTTGCTCACGACGAGCACGCGCTCCTCACCCTGACGGAAGGCCTCGAAGAGTCGCTCACGCTCCTTGACGCCCGTCTCGCCCGTGATGGTCGGTGCGCCCACGTGCTCGGCGATCTCAGCGAGTTGATCGAGGTACTGGCCGATGACCAGGACCTGCTCGTCGGCATGCCGCTCGATGAGCTGCTCGACCAGCCGTGTCTTCTCCGCAGTTGTGGCCGCGAGTCGATAGCGATCGTCGGGCTCGGCGGTCGCATAGACCAGGCGCTCGGAGTCCGGGAGCGTGACGCGGACCTCGACGCACTCGGCCGGGGCGATCCAGCCCTGTGCCTCCACCTCCTTCCACGGGGCGTCGTAGCGCTTGGGGCCGATGAGCGTGAAGACATCGCCCTCGCGGCCGTCCTCGCGAATGAGCGTGGCGGTGAGTCCGAGGCGGCGTCGCGACTGGATGTCGGCCGTGAAGCGGAAGATCGGCGCCGGCAGCAGGTGCACCTCGTCGTAGATGATCAAGCCCCAGTCTCGGGTGTCGAAGACCTCGAGGTGCGGGAAGACGCCCTTCCGCTTGGTGGTCATCACCTGGTACGTCGCGATCGTGACGGGCCTGATCTCCTTGCGCGCTCCGGAGTATTCGCCGATCTCATCCTCGGTGAGGTTGGTGCGCGCGAGCAACTCAGCCTTCCACTGGCGCGCGGACACGGTGTTGGTGACCAGGATGAGGGTGGTCGCCTGGGCGCGTGCCATCGCCGCGGCACCGACGATGGTCTTGCCTGCACCGCAGGGGAGTACGACGACGCCCGAGCCGCCGGCCCAGAAGCCCTCGACGGCATCGCGCTGGTACGGCCTGAGCGACCAGCCGTCCTCGGCGAGCTCGATGGGATGGGCCTCGCCGTCGACGTATCCGGCGTGGTCCTCCGCCGGCCAACCGAGGGTGAGCAGGACCTGCTTGAGGTGGCCGCGCTCACTGGGGTGGATCACGACGGTGTCGTCGTCGATGCGCGCACCGACGAGAGGTGCGACCTTCTTGCTGCGCAGGACCTCTTCGAGCACAGGGCGGTCGGTCGTGCTGAGCACGAGCCCGTGGGCCGGATGCTTGGCGATCGTGAGACGGCCGTAGCGGTCCATCGTCTCGGCGATATCGACGAGCAGTGCGTGCGGGACGGCGTAACGGGAGTAGGTGAGCAGGATGTCGACGACCTGCTCGGCATCGTGTCCCGCGGCGCGGGCATTCCACAGGGCGAGCGGGGTCACCCGGTAGGTGTGGATGTGCTCCGGGGCGCGCTCGAGTTCGGCGAAGGGAGCGATGGCGCGGCGCGCATCGCCGGCAGCCGGATGATCGACCTCGAGCAGGAGCGTCTTGTCGCTCTGGACGATAAGGGGACCGTCGGTCACGCAGACTCCCCGGCGAGGATCGCGGCGGTGAGTGCGGCAATGAGCGCAGTGCGCTCGGGCACGGCGCCGGCGCTGGCCCACTCATGGTCGGCATGTGCGCCGTCACCCACCGCACCGAGCCCGTCAAGCGTGGGGATCCCCAGTGCGGCTGTGAAGTTGCCGTCACTAGCCCCACCGACGGCGCGTGATCCGATGGGCTCGATCCCGAGACGCAGAGCGCACTCCTCGGCGAGCTGCGCGAGGCCGGCGCCGGCGGACTGCTCCATCGCGGGTCGGTTGATTCCTCCGCCGATGATGACGACCCCCGCCTCGGGGTGCGTGGGTCTCCAGCCACGAGCCAGATCATCGACGCGCTGCTGCTCCTCGGCGCTCCAGGCGCGTACGTCGATGCCGATCACTGCCGAGTCCGGGACGGTGTTCTCGGTGACTCCTGCGCGCCCGGTAGTCGGTGTCACGGTCGTGCCGAGATCGGGCTGGGCCCAGGTGACGGCGTCACGGACCAGGTCGGCGGCCTCGACGAGGGCGTTGATGCCTCGCTCGGGGTCGAGTCCTGCGTGCGCGGCGCGGCCATTGATCTGCACGAGGTACCACGACGTGCCCTTGCGCGCGGTCTTGAGATCCCCCTCGATCGACGGCTCGAGCACGAGCACCGCGTCGGCGTGGCGGGCGGCATCCTCGATGACGCCCCGTGAAGTCTCGGAGCCGATCTCCTCGTCCGTGGTGAAGAGCATGCCCACGCCGTCATCGGGACCGAGGCCCAGCAGCGCCACGGCACCGATGGCCTGGACGACGCCGACCTTCATGTCGAAGACTCCCGGCCCCCTCAGGCGATCGCCATCGACCGCCCAGGGGATCCGCGTGAGCGTGCCGATCGGCCACACGGTGTCGAGGTGTCCGAGCAGGAGCACGCGGGGCTGGTCCGGCCCCCACCGCAGGACCGGCTTGCCCCCGTGCTCCGTGATGCGCGCTGGGCTGCCGAGCCAGGACTCGATGAGGGTGCTGGCCGTGGTCAGGCAGGTGCGGCATGCGTCGATGTCGGATGACGGTGATTCGACCTCCACCAGGGTCCGCACGGCGTCGATGAGGTCGGCCTGACGAGAGCGTGCTGCGGCGAGGAGATCCTGGGTCACCGGCCCATGGTGCCGCATCGCGGGCTCGGCGGCGTGCCGGGAGGGCCGGATAGCCTTCGCTCCGTGGCCCTGCGCATCGAGGTGGCAGATCAGACCGATGCCATGGCTGCCGCACGGGCAGTCTTCGATGAAGTCTGGCCGGGCGAGGGCACCCAGGTGACCTCCAATCTGCTGCGCGCTCTGGTGCATGCGGGCGGCTACTGCAGCGTGGTGCTCGACGATGACGACAGGGTGGTCGGCGCGGCCCTGGGTTTCCCGTCCCGCGATGCGTCCCTGCCCGGTGGTGTCTACCTCCACAGCCACATGG
>JBIIDD010000150.1:0-4143 GCA_044238565.1 Candidatus Nanopelagicales bacterium | reverse complement strand
CCCCCGATCACGTTGTTCAGCACCCGCTTGTCGCTCACAGCGCTTCCTTTGTCTCAGGGGACCGGTCACCGCGACCGATCGGGAGGCTCACGGTAGCGCCGACGCCCAATCCCGTAGCGCGCCCCCCTAATTCACGACGAAATCCGATGGTGAGAGGGGACTCACGCGACGGATTCCCTTGCTTTGAGGTGCGGTCCCTGCCTAGTCTGGCCCCATGGCCCGCCTTCGACTGGCTCGCGACGGCGAGCGCGCCGCTCCTCCGCTCGATGACGTCTCCAAGGCGATCATCGAGCAGCTCCAGCAGGACGGTCGACGTCCCTACGCCGCCATCGGCAAGGCGGTAGGCCTCTCGGAGGCCGCGGTCCGCCATCGCGTGCAGCGCCTCATCGACTCGGGCGTCATGCAGGTGGTCGCCGTCACCAATCCCCTGCAGGTGGGATTCCCCCGGGCCGCCATGATCGGCATCACCGTCGAGGGCGACCTTGAAGCCGTCGCAGCCGAGGTCGAGGCGCTCGCCGAAGTCGACTACCTCGTCATCTGCGCGGGCGGGTTCGATCTCATGGCCGAGGTCGTCGCCGAGGATGACGATCACCTGCTGGAGATCCTCAATCGCCACATCCGGCCGATCCCGGGCGTCAAGCGCACCGAGACCTTTGTCTACCTCCAACTCCGCAAGCAGATCTACACCTGGGGAACACGATGACCATCACTCCGCAATTCGTCACCGAGCCCGGCGACGATCGCATGGCTGAATCCGCCGAGCGCCACCTGTGGATGCACTTCACCCGGCACTCCATCTACGAGACCGGTCAGGGGCACGTGCCTGTCATGGTCCGCGGAGAAGGCGCCTACGTATGGGACGACCAGGGGCGTCGCTACCTCGACGGCCTCGCGGGCCTCTTCGTCGTGCAGGCAGGCCACGGACGCAAGGAGCTCGCGGCCGCCGCGGCCAAGCAGGCCGAGGAACTGGCCTTCTTCCCCATCTGGTCCTACGCCCACCCGCGCGCGATCGAGCTCGCCGAGCGCCTTGCGCACTATGCGCCAGGCGACCTCAACCGAGTCTTCTTCACTACCGGTGGCGGAGAGGCCGTCGAGAGTGCGTGGAAGCTCGCGAAGCAGTACTTCAAGCTCACCGGCAAGCCGATGAAGCACAAGGTCATCAGCCGCAACATCGCCTACCACGGCACTCCCCATGGAGCGCTCTCCATCACCGGCCTCACGGGTGCGAAGAAGTACTTCGAGCCGCTCGTGCCGACGGGCATCAAGGTGCCCAATACCAACTTCTACCGCGCGCCCGAGGAGTATCGCTACGACGAGAAGACCTTCGGTCTCTGGGCCGCCGAGCGCATCCGCGAGGCCATCGAGTTCGAGGGTCCCGAGACTGTCGCCGCCGTCTTCCTCGAGCCCGTGCAGAACTCAGGCGGGTGCTTCCCTCCCCCACCCGGCTACCTCGAGCGAGTGCGAGAGATCTGCGACGAGTACGACGTGCTCTTCGTCGCCGACGAGACCATCACGGCTTTTGGGCGTATCGGCGACATCTTCGCCATCAAGCGATTCGGCGTGCAGCCCGACATCATCACCTGCGCCAAGGGCATGACATCGGGCTACGCCGCAGCCGGCGCCATGATCGCCAGTGACCGGCTCTTCGAGCCCTTCCGCCATGGCACCAATACCTTCCTGCACGGCTACACCTGGGGTGGGCACCCCGTGGCAAGCGCGGTCGCCCTCGCCAATCTCGACCTCTTCGAGCGCGAGGGGCTCCTCCAGCACGTGCGCGATAACGAGGGTGCGTTCCGCGCCACCCTGGAGCGTCTCTACGACCTGCCCATCGTCGGCGACGTACGCGGCGCCGGCTTCTTCTACGGCATCGAGCTCGTCAAGGATCGCGACACCCGTGAGACCTTCAGCGACGAGGAATCCGAGCGCCTGTTGCGGGGCTACCTCGACAAAGCGCTCTTCGACAACGGCCTCTACTGCCGTGCCGACGACCGCGGCGACCCGGTCATCCAGCTGTCGCCGCCGCTCATCTGCGACCAGTCGCACTTCGACGAAATCGAGCAGATCCTGCGCACAGTCCTCACCGAGGCCGGCAATCAGCTATGACAGCACTACCCGCCCCAGGATCCACCCCTCGCACGCAGATCAAGCGCCTGCCCGAGAAGGCCGTGACCGACCGTGGCGTCGCCTACGCCATCCTCGACGCGGGGCTCATGGCCCACGTCGCGGTCGTCACCGATGGCCAGCCCTACGTCGTGCCTGTCGGCTACGCGCGCCGCGGCGACGAGGTGATCTTCCATGGCTCGAGTGCATCCCGCCTCTTCCGCACACTCGCCGACGGCGCCCCCACGTGCCTCACCGTCACGCTTCTGGACGGCCTCGTGCTCGCGCGCAGTCTCTTCGAGTCCTCCATGCACTACCGCACCGTGATGGCCCTCGGCACCAGCCGCCGACTCGAGGGCGACGAGGAGGTCGCCGCGCTGCTCGACCTATCGGAGAGCCTGATGCCCGGACGCACGACCGAGGCGCGCCATCCCACCGCACAAGAACTCAAGGCGACGATCACGCTGGCGCTGCCCCTCGATGAGATCTCCGTCAAGGTGAGTGACGGCCCGCCGGATGACACCGACGCCGACCTCGTCGATCCGGTGTACTCCAAGATCTGGGCCGGGTGCGTGCCCATCGTCGAGTCCCTAGGCGAGCCCGTTGCGGATGACCTCGCCAGCGGCGTACCGCTCCCCGACTACGTGCGCACCTGGCGTCGCGGATGACGTCGCTGTGGTGGGACACGCTTCCCGAGAATCTCACTGCACCCCTGGGTGAACCCCTTGATGGTGACGCCGAGGCCGATGTGGTCATCGTCGGTGCGGGCTACACCGGCCTGTGGACCGCCTACTACCTGCTCGCCCAGGAGCCGGGACTTCGCGTCACCATCCTCGAGGCCGAGCACGCAGGATTCGGGGCCAGCGGACGCAATGGCGGCTGGTGCTCCGCGCTCTTCCCCGCGAGCGTGGCAAAGGTCGCGGGGATGAGCGACCGCGAGAGCGCCATCCGACTGCAGCGCGCGATGCACGACACCGTCGACGACGTCGGGCGCGTCTCGGAGTCCGAGGGCTGGGACATCCAGTGGGCCAAGGGCGGCACCGTTGTCGCCGCGCGCACTCCCCTGCAGTGGCAGCGGGCTCAGGAGGAGATCGCCGAGTGGCGTCGCTGGGGCTTCGGTGAGGAGGACTACCGCCTCCTGGACGCCGACGAGACCGGTCGCTATCTCAGGGCCACCGATGTCATCGGCGCGACGTACACCCCGCACTGCGCCGCCATCCACCCCGCACGTCTCGTGCGTCATCTGGCTCGGACCGTCGTCGAGCGAGGCGGAGTCATCCACGAGTACTCGCCCGTCACCGAGATGCGGCCCGGCTTCGTGCGCACCCCACGCGGTCGCGTGCGTGCACGCCACGTGGTGCGTGCCACGGAGGGATACACACCGCGCCTGCACGGGTATGAGCGGGCGATCGCACCCGTCTACTCCCTCATGATCGCCACCGAGCCGCTCGGGCAGGATGTGTGGGACGCCATCGGCCTCGACGATCGACCGACCTTCTCCGATGGTCGACACCTCATCATCTACGGCCAGCGCACAGCCGATAACCGCTTTGCCTTCGGCGGGCGCGGTGCGCCGTACCACTTCGGTTCGAGTATCCGTCCGGAGTTCGATCGCGATCCTGCCGTCTTCGCCGATCTATGGCGCACGCTGGTAGACCTCTTCCCCGCCGTGTCGGGCCACGTCGTCACGCACTCCTGGGGCGGCCCGCTCGGCATCGCGCGCGACTGGTGCGCCTCCGTCGGACTCGACCCCGTCACCCGCATGGCATGGGCGGGGGGCTACGTCGGCGACGGGGTGGGCACATCCCACCTCGCCGGTCGCACGCTTGCCGACCTCATCGGTGGTCGCGAGACCGAGCTCACGTCGCTGCCGTGGGTAGGCCACATCTCGCCCGACTGGGAGCCGGAGCCCATGCGCTGGCTGGGCGTCAACATGGGGCTGCGCGTGATGGGTTCGGCGGACGGCGTCGAAACCCGCACGGGCCGCACGGCGCTCCGCGCGCGGCTCTTCTCCCGCTTCCTCGACTAGCGCAGCCGCTTCCT
>JBIIDD010000148.1:0-4155 GCA_044238565.1 Candidatus Nanopelagicales bacterium | reverse complement strand
CACGGTGAAGATGACACCGCCGCCGTCCTCGAGGAGGAAGCGGATGAAGATGAAGATGAAGACCAGGGCCATCACGATGAAGCCGGCCCGCCAGATGAAGCCGGGGCTCACCGGCCAGCCGGGCCGGGGCGCCTCCGTGGACATCCCAGAACCCTACCGACATCTCCCGGTCTCTCTGGGGCCCCCATGAGGACAGGGGAGTTGACAGGGTAGGTGAGGCTTCCCTAACTTAGGATTACCTAATTACGACGAGGAGAAGCGTGATCGTCTGCCAGTGCAAGCGGGTGAGCGACCGCAAGGTCGCCTCCTGCGTGAGCAAAGGCTGTTCCAGCCTGCGCGAACTCTGCGCCGAGACCGGCGCGGGGCGCGACTGCGGCTGCTGCGTGCGCCAGCTCCGCGAGATGCTCGATTCCATGCGCCAGCCCCAGTCCCAGGAGGTCCTTCGTGCAACCGCGTAGCCCCCGCATCGTCGAGCTGCTCAACGACGCGCTCACCCTCGAGCTCACGATCACCAATACCTATTTCCTGCACTCGCGGATGCTCGACAACTGGGGCTTCCCGAAGCTCGGCAAGGTCTTCTACGACCTGTCCATCGATGAGATGCGTGATGCGGATGCGCTCATCCAGCGGATCCTCATGTTCGAGGGTCATCCCAACGTCCAAAGACTCCTTCCGATCACGATCGGTGAGACCCCGGAGGAAATCCTCACGCTCTCGTACGAGTCGGAGGTGACAGCCATCGCGCAGTTCAACGCGTCGGCCGATGAGTGCCGCTCACTCGGTGACAACGGCACCGCGACGATCTTCGATGCTGCGGTGCGAGAGGAGGAGGAGCACGCCGACTGGTTCGAATCGCAGATCGAGGCCATTGGGACCATTGGTATCTCGGCGTACCTCGCCCAGCAGATCGACTCCGGGTCCGCCCCCTCCTAGAGGCATCCGTGTTCGCCACCACACTTCGAGAGGCCACCCGCGAGGCGCACGACAACGCCGAGGCCGCCCCCTTCATTCAGCAACTCATGGCCGGCTCTCTGCAGGTGCGGCAGTACGCCGACCTGCTGCTGAGCCTGGAGCCGGTCTATGGCGCGATGGAGCAGCAGTTCCGCGCGCACGCTGACGAATCGTCTATCGCGCTCTTCGATCATCGCCGCCTCGATCGGCACGCACGTCTCGTCCACGACCTCGCGGCGCTCGGGCAGCAACCGGGTTCACGCCCCGTCCCTGGCGCTGTCGACACCTATGTCACCGCGGTGCACGATGCCGCGCGCTCGCCGCAGCGGCTCCTGGCCCATCACTACACGCGCTACCTCGGCGACATGGCCGGAGGGCAGGCGATTGCCGCTAGGTTGCGCACGCACTACGGGCTTGAGTCAGACGCGCTCACGCTGTACGACTTCAGTGACCTTGGCGATCTCGTGCACTATCGCAGGCGCTATAGGAACCTCCTCGACCTCGTGCCGTGGTCCGATGTCGAACGCGCGGAGTTCATCGACGAATCGAAGCGCGCCTTCGCGCTCAACTCAGCTCTCTTCACCGCATTGGGTGACACCGAACGGGACCCATCCGCTGTGGGACCGAGTTCCTTCTTCGCAGCGGAGCGCGCCCACCAGCCGCGCTGACACCGACGTCACTGCTGTCCTGTGTCGTTCCTGATCGGGCACGGTGCGCCTTCGCCCGCTGAGCGATGTTGGACACGGTAGGTTGCGCCGCGTACGTGCTCCAGGCACAGGGGTTCACGCGAAGGCCCTTCTGCTCCCGCTAGGCGCAGCTGAAAGGTCGTGGACAGCGTGGCGTATGCCATCGTCGCGGGGTATCTCATCGGAGCCCTGGCCGGCTATGCCGCTTCCCGGGGTAATCGGATCGCGGGCCAGTGGCGGCGCCTCATCCGCGTGCAGCTCCTGTGCGTCAGCGCCGTCCTGTCCCTGCTCGCCGCATGGCGCCTGCCTAAGGCCGCCGACCTGATCTGGCCCGCTCTCGTAACGGTCATCGCCGTCGCCCTGGTGGGTGTGGCCTACCTGCTGACGCCGAAGTCATCGGAGCGGGCCGGACGCGCCGTCCTGCGCGGATGGTCCGCCATCCCCAATCCTGGCTTCTGGGTCGTGCCCTTGGCTGCTGCCATCGCAGGCCCGGTCGGACTCATCGTGGCCGTGTTCATCGACCGGGTGATGATCTTCTTCTTTGGCTTCTTCGTCTGGATCCTGCGCCGCCAGGCCCCCATCAAGCAGCAGATCCGGACTTCGTGGATCGACCAGGCACCCCTGATCGCGCTTCTCATCGGCCTGGTGCTGAACGCCTTCACCCAGCCGCCCGCGTGGACGTCCGTGGCACTCGAGTGGGCTGCCCCGCTCCTGGCGGCGATCGGCGCGGCGATGTTCGTGGGATCAGTGCTGCATCCGTCGCAGCAGATCCCGTGGCGTCCCGGCATTCGCGTGTGGCTCGTCCTCATCGCGATGCGCATCGCGCTCCTGGTGCCCCTGGCGTTCTTCGCGCCCAATGCCGCCATTGCCGCCGTGCTGGTGCTGTGCGCCTTCAGCATCCCGGCGTTCTATCCACCCCAGTTGTCCGTCCTCTACGGCTACGCCGACTCGGTCGTCGCGGCAGCCTCGCGCCTGGGGTGGGTCTTCGCTCCGGTCGGCGTACTGCTCGCCGTGACGATCATGAGGGTGTAGGCGCGGACGCGCGGAGTCCGCCCGGGGCCGCGTCATCGTCATTCGGGAAGGAGCAGGCCTATCCCGACACCCAGGGTCGTCACGGCCAGGACCACGGCGCCGATCGGCACCAGTTTGATCAGCGCCGTCGACGGGCCGTCCGGAGTGCGTGGCGCCCCGCCGAAGAAGCCGCCGGAGATGAGGAGCGGCGCAGCGACGAGGCCGATGCGCAGCGCCCACAGGGCGGGCTCGGATAGCCGGGCGTAGTCCAGGATGAACAGGCCGATGATGGCCAGGATCACGAGGACACCAGCATGCGCGTGTCCGGCTCTGAAGTAGGTGCGCTGGATCTCAGTGATTCCTTCCGTCCCGGCCTTACGGCGCAGGATGGAGAGGAGGAAGTATCCGCCGAACGCGATCGTCGGCAGCGAAATGAAAGACAGTGCGATCATCCATCGTGTTGCATCGCTCACCTGTGACCCCCTTTCCCGCTGACTCTCCCGTCAGCCTTCCTGGAGTCCCACTCGAGCGTGCACCCGCTTCAACCACGCGGGCGCCCACCAGTTCGCCTTGCCCGCGATGCGCATGAATGACGGCACCAGCAGCGCTCGCACGATGGTTGCGTCGAGCAGGATCGCGACCGTCACACCGAAGCCGAGCTGCTTGATGTTGGTGGCCCCGCTGGTCATGAAGGCCGCGAAGACGATGGCGATGAGTAGTGCTGCAGCCGTGACGATCCGACCGGTCCTCTGCAGGCCGAAGGCGACCGCATCCGTGGTGTCCTTGCCTGCCGCGTGCTCTTCGGTGATGCGGGAGAGCATGAAGAGCTCATAGTCCATCGACAACGCGAACGCGATGACACCGATGAGCACTAGCGTGGACATGTCGACGGTGCCGGTGACGGTGTAGTCACCGGTGAGCCAGGACAGGCGTCCGTCCTGGAAGACCCACACCAGCACGCCCAGAGCCGCCGACAGGCTGAGCAGGTTGAGCACGAAGGCCTTGACCGGGATGAGCAGGCTGCCCGTGTAGAGGAAGAGGATGACGAGCGTGGTGAGCGCGAGCCACAGGAGGACCCACCAGAAGCGGTCGAGGATGCTCTGCGTCGCATCGGCCCAGTCGGCCGCGACACCGCCGACAAGTGCCTCGGATGCCGGTGCGGCGATGCCCCTGATGTCGGCGAGGAGCTGCTCGCCCGCGGGGTCGATGGGCGGGACGCTGCCGACCGCGGACAGGCGCACATCGCTGCCGGAGGTCCAGGTGCTCGGGTCAGGGTTGGGTGCGACGACCTGGCCGTCCACGATGACGTCCGTGGGCGTCGTGACCCGCTCGACGTCCTCCAACTGCGAGACCTGCTCGGCGTAGGCGCGGATCTCCTCGGCCGAGCCAGCATCGATGAGCACGACCTCATAGGGCGAGCCTTCGTTGCCGGGGAACTCATCGCGCAGCACCTGGCCCGCCTGTGCGACGGGGCTGTCGGCCGGAAGGGCGCGCTCGTCGACCTGGC
>JBIIDD010000149.1:0-4155 GCA_044238565.1 Candidatus Nanopelagicales bacterium | reverse complement strand
GTGCAGGTCAGTCGGCAATGCGGTGCAGGGTCCAGCCGTCGCCGGAGCAGGACAGGTCATAGACGCCGGGACGACGGCTGCCCGAGCGGGCCTCGACCCGCCAGGTGTGGGTGTCGGCATCCGCCCGATCCGGGGCCCGCCACCAGCAGGCACCGCTCACCCAGTGGCCGAGGACGGAGGTCACGACGTAGCCCTGGCCCTGCCAGGTGAAGCGCATGGGCTGCCGGGCCGCAAGGGCCACACCCGTCACAGGGGCGGCGTACTGTCGAGCCATGGACACCTCCTCGGGGTGAATATTCGAACAGATGTTCGAAAGATAGACCGAGGGTCCGACAGCCGTCAAGGCCCCCTCACATCGCCTGCCAGCCCCGGGTCCGCACCCAGCCGGCCTTGGCCACCTCATTGGCCGCCACGTAGGCCAGGGCGAGCCCCCCTAGGGCCCCGAGCACAGCCAGGGGGATCGGCCCGAGGCCTACGAGTCCCCCCACCGCGAGGAAGGGCAGTGCCGTGCCCGCGACGATGACGACGGCCGAGCTCACCAGCAGTGCCGTCCCCGGCCTGCTACGCCACGCCGGGCGACCCGTGCGCAGCACGAGCAGCGCCGCGCACTCGGTCACCAGCGACAACACGAACCACGCGGAGCGGAAGGTCGTGTCATCGGCATCGAAGCCGAAGCGCAGTACGGCGAACGCCGTGAGATCGACGATCGAACTCACCAGGCCGAAGACGATCATGAAGGTGCGCAGTGCGCGCAGGTCCCACCGCCGAGGCGAACTCTCCTCGTCCGGATCGACGCGATCGGTGGAGATGGTGAGCGCGGGTACGTCGGACATCAGGTTGAGCAGCAGGATCTGCACGGGCAGCAGCGGAAGGAAAGGCAGGAATGCCGAGGCGATGACAAGCGAGACCATGTTGCCGAAGTTCGCGCTGATGGTGACGCGGATGTACTTCAGCGTGTTGGCGAAGGTCTGTCGTCCGAGCCGAATGCCCTCCGCGATGCCCGCGAGATCCTTGGTGAGGACCACGAGCGCCGCAGCGTGCTTGGCCGCATCGGCCGCGGATTGCACGGAGATCCCGGCATCTGCCGCACGCAGGGCGGCAACGTCGTTGATGCCGTCCCCCAGGAAGCCCACGGTCTCGCCGCCGGCTCGCAGCGCCAGGACGATGCGGCGCTTCTGCAGTGGCTCGATCTCGGCGAAGACCCGCGTCGTACGCACGATCTCGGCAAGGTGCGCATCGTCCATCGACTCCACATCGCGGCCCGTGATCACGCCGTCGACAGGGATGCCCACCGATGTCGCGACATGCGCGGCGACGAGCGCGTTGTCACCGGAGATGAGGGCGACATCGACACGCAGCGCACGCAACTCGCCGATCGCATGCCGTGCCTGCTCATCGGGCGTATCCATGAATGCCAGAAGCCCTTCGAGCACCAGGTCGCGCTCGTCGTCCCGCGTCACATCCGTGCACGTGCCCAGCTCCCGCGTCGCGATGGCGAGCACGCGGTAACCCTCACTACTCAGACGCGTGAAGTGCTCCTCGACCTGCGCCCGCGTCGATGCGTCCAGCGGCCGCACGGCGCCGTCGTCGCGGATCGACGTACACGCCTCGAGCACCGAGGCGTAAGCCCCCTTGGTCACCAGGAGCGCCACATCGCCCTGACGGACGAGCACGGATAGTCGACGGCGCCGGAAGTCGTAGGGCACCTCGGCGAGCGCCTGCTCTGTCGGCGCGGGGGTCACGCGCACGATCGCCGCGTCGAGGCCGTTGGGGTACGCCGCCTGCAGGTGCGCGTTGAGGCCTGCCAGTCGCAGCACCTCATCCGAACGCCGCCCTGCGACGTCGAGCGCCAGGTCGAGCGCGATCACGCCCTCGGTGAGGGTGCCCGTCTTGTCGCAGCACAGCAGTGTCATGGCGCCGATGTCCTCGATCGCATCCAGTCGCGTGACGAGCACCTCCTCGCGCGCCATGCGGCGGGCACCGAGCGACAGCGAGACCGCGACGATGGCGGGCAGGAGCTGCGGAGTGATGCCGACGGCGACGGCGAGGGCGAACATGAGCGACTCGACCACTCCGCGCTGGAGCAGCAGGTTGATCGCGAGCACGATGACGACGAGGACGGCGACGACGCGCGCGAGCAGGAGGCCGAAGGACCGCATCTCGCGCTCGAATCCCGTGGTCCCCTCTCGCCCCTGGGCCTGCTCGATGAGCGCGCCGAACCGCGTGCCCGCGCCCACGGCCACGACGGTCGCGCGGCCATCGCCGGCTGTCACATGGGTGCCGAAGAAGACCTGATCGGCGGGCAGCGTCGGGTGCTGGTCGGCGGCGACGACGTACTTCTCCGCGGGCTCGGCCTCACCGGTCACTGCTGACTCGTCCACCAGCAGGCCCGTCGCCTGCGTGATGCGCATGTCGGCGGGCACGATGTCTCCCGCGCGCAGGAGGACCGTGTCGCCGACGACCACGTCAGCGAGCGCTATCTCGATCTCCCGGCCATCGCGGAGCACGTCGGCATGGACCTGCACGCGTCCGAGGAGATCGGCCATGGCAACTTCGGCACGGCGTTCTTGCGCGAAGCTGAGCAGACCGCTCGCAACGACGATGATGAGGATGATGACGGCGTCGATCGGATCGCTGACCACGAAGGAGATGCCCGTCGCCACGATGAGGATCACCATGACCGGGCTGGTGAACTGCCTCAGCAGGAGACGCCATGCGGGGCGCAGATGATGTGTACGCCGACCCGACCCCATCCGACGAGCGTGCCTGCGCGCCGAGCACTCGGGTGCCGATGACCGGTCAGGATCCGGGCAGCATCGACGACACCTGGGCCTGCACCTCGAGCGAGCCGCCTAGAGGTGATGCGTGGGGGGCGGCGGCTCGTCGTCGGGGATGATCGCCTCCGCCCACCAGGCCGGCGGCTCGGGGCGCGCGCCGTAGGTCAATTCGAGCGTCGAGTCACCGGGGATGGCGACCGCCTGCGGGGCCGCTTGGACCTGCCGGGCGACGACGGCCTCGCGGGTGATGTTGAAGATGGTGAGGTCCTGCGTCTGTACGACGGGGCCGTCGAAGACCGCGCTGACCTCTTCGAGGATGGGCGCGACAACCGCGGGGACCAGGAGGGTGTGCCACAGGGCGCCCATCCGGGGTTGGACGAGGGAGAAGACCTTGCCGGCGGTCTTGGGGACCGTGTGGGTTGAGGTGACGGTCCGGAAGCGTTCGATGCTGTCACCCGTCACTGCTGCGAGCGTGGCGGCCGACGGGAAGCACTCGTGGATGAGCAGGTCCGTGCCCTGCGCGGCGTGGACCAGCGGCCAGCACGGGTGGGTGTCGCCGGAGAAGACCATGCTCACACCGGCGAAGTCGACGCGGTAGCCGACGGCCCCGTGCAGGTTGTGGATCACCGGGAAGGCGGTGATGGTCACGCCGTTGTGTTCGTAGACGACGGAGGTGACCGACGCATCGAACTCCGATCCGACGAGCACCGCGGACTCGTTCGAGGTGAAGCCGCGGGTGGACTCGGTGTCCCATGCGCATGCGGCCTCGATCGCGTCGAGGGCGGCCTGCGTGCCGAACTTCGGCTCGGATCCGTCACCGCCCCACACGTGCAGCGGGCCCTGGCGGCCGGCCTTGCGGAAGCTGCCGAACAGCGTGATGAGGTCCGCGGTGTGGTCGGCATGCAGGTGGGTGAGGAACACCTTGTCGAGGGGGTTGATCGTGAGGCCCAGCGTCATGAAGTTGGCCAGGGAGCCGCTGCCGACATCGAAGATGAACATGTCGTGCTCCGCGTTGCCCACCTCCACCAGGATGGAGCCGGAGGCCTGCGCCCGCGTCGGCGGCGGATTGCCACTGCCGAGCACCGTCACTCGGATCTCCCCATCGCGGATCGGCTCCGCCCCGGGCACATAGACATCCGCGTACGGCTGCGCCGGCTGACCGGCAATCGGCGTGGTCGCGATCGCCCTGGTGCCACCCAGGTACGCGAGATCGGTGTAAGCAGCGGACGTCAACTCCGTCATTGCCGTGCTCCCTTCAGACAGAGACTGCCTATCGCTTCCGATCACGTGGAACTCATCGTGTCAGCGACAGCGGCTGCGAATCCCGTGTGTCGGTCAATGCCCACCGACATTGACGTCATGAGTTGCATGTGACCGG
>JBIIDD010000147.1:0-4162 GCA_044238565.1 Candidatus Nanopelagicales bacterium | reverse complement strand
GAGGAGTTGGGCTGCACCGACCCGTCGAGCACAGTCGCCCGCAGGCGCTCGGGGTAGCGCTGTGCGTAGACGAGGCCGATGCGGGTGCCGTAGCTCATGCCCCAGTACGTCCACTTCGCAACGCCGAGCTCACGTCGCAGGGCATCGAGATCACGGACGACGTACTCCGTGCCGAGATACGGCGCGACATCGCGATTGGCCTCGAAGCACTGGCGGTTGGCCGCCGCATTCCGGCTGAGGAATTCCTCCGTGACCGCCGACCAGTCGATGGGGCCGGTCGCGGGGATGTCGGCGAGCCCGGGGGGCAGGGTCGTGCAGTCGGTTGGGATCGGCCGACTCAGGCCGACACCGCGCGGGTCCCAGAGCACGATGTCGAAGTGCCGCTTCACCCGCTCCGGCAGTGCCGACATCACAGTCGTGACGACGAGGAGCGACGACGATCCGGGCCCACCGGGGTTGAGTGTCAACGTGCCCCGACGCGCGCCCTCCGCGCGATGCACGGCGAAGGCGATCTCGGCGGTATCCGGATTGCTCCGGTCGAACCAGTCCATCGGCACGGTGAGGGTGCCGCACCGCCAGCCCTTGAGGTCCGGAAGCGGGCAGGGACCCCAGTCCACGGCGGTGCGCGCGGATGCGTCGGGCTGCTCCTGAGCCGTCGCGGGTCCGACGAGCAGGGCCGAGCCGATGGCGAGTGCGGCGGCCGCCGAAAGGAGGTGCCTGAGCATGGCTAGGCACGCTCCGGGGCGTTGATTGGCGCGGTTGCGTCCACGATGACTCTAGGGTCGCATGGAAGCGGTCAGCTTGAGCCAGTACCTCACGCGGTCCTGCCACGGGTACCTGCTCTCCACTGCCATCCAGTCCTCGACCCAGTCGTCAGTGAGCAGGCCGTACCACAGCTCCCCGACCACGTATCCCGGTCCGAAACTCAGGCCGGCGACTTCGAACCTGTGCTCCTTGCGGAACGTCAGGTAGTTGGTCCACGCCTGGTCTCCGTCGCCCTCGAATTGGTCGAACAGGCCGATCGATGCGGGTGTCACGCCGATGCTGCGCAGGGCCTTCGTGAATTCGCCCGTGGTGGGGACGAAGGCGGTCGCGACCACGCCGATGAAGTCGTTGGGGTCACCGCCAGCTTCCAGGAGGCGCTTGATCAGCTCCACGATCGTGGAGAAGGTGATCTCCGGGTTCTTGATCTTCTCCAATGACTTCATGAGCTGATCGAGTGCGTCGGTGGTGAGCTTGGGATCCAGGACCGTCCGCACGGAGACAGGGATCTTGGTGCCCTCGACGATGTCGCCGACCTGCCGGACGACGGGACCGACGAGGGAATTCAGGACCCTCACATCCGTGGCCCGCCGCCCCGCATCTTCCTCGAAGACGAAGGCAAGGGTCACCATGACATCGGCCGTGAGGTTGGTGTCCATCCCGATGAACTGCGTCTCCTCGAGGGGGCGCACCGCGAGGTCGCCCTCGAACCACGCGTCGCCGCTGCCATCCGGGATCGACGCCTCCTTGCCAGCCCTGACCGAGCGGGGCTCCTGCGGGTCATCCGTCACCCACGCCCACTTCGTGCTGCCCGGCACACCCGTCGTAGACCGGATGCGGAGCACTGCGACGAATGGCTCGTCTCCGCCGAAGACGTCCTCCTGGATCTCGGGCCGGACGGTGTCGTAGCCGACGAAGCCCTTGAGCGTCGAGGCGACCTCTCCGGCAGAGGAGGCCGACTCCACGGGCGCGGTGCCCGACGTCCCGCAGGCGGCAAGGACCCCGGCGAGCACGAGCGCGGTCGCGACTCGGGCGAACCTCACGTCAGTTCCTACCGAGAGCTGCGAGCGCCACGCGCGCGAACTCGGCGTACCCCGCCTTGTTGGGGTGCACTCCGGTGTCGCCTGCGATGAGGTACGGCGTCCCCGGGCACCACCCGGTCTCGGCGTACACCTCGGCGAAGTCCTCCTGCGTCGGCGTCGACTGATTGCTGGGACCGTCGGTCCCGGTGGCGTCCTTGGCCGCGCCGAAGCAGTCGGCCGCGGTGAAGTCGCCCGGTGGGAGCCCCACGGCGAACTCCGGGTCGGCGGAGGTCAGGCGCGAACCCTCCGAGTGCGAGGACTTGACCGCGTCCATGGCCTTGGCGATGGTGGCGTTGAGCTCCTCGCGGGCGATGAGCAGGCCCGCGGGCGTGTAGTTGCCGAGCGCGAGAGCGGGCACCACCCGCGGGTAGGTCAGGACCAGGATCTGGGCATCCGTGCTGTCGAGCAGTCGCGTGTAGACGGTGACGAGGGCGTCGTAGGTGCCGTCCTCGGTGATGATGCGGTTGAAGCAGGCGCGCAGCTCGCTCTCCTGGGCGCGCTTGTCGTAGGCGTCGCACCTCTCGCCCTCGCCGAGGATGACCTTGCCCAGCGTCGGATTGCCACCCAGTGTCATGAGCACGACATCGGGGTCCTGCGCCGCGACGGCATCGAGGCCGTTGGTGCCATCGATGGTGAAGAGATCCTCCGCCCACTCCCTACCGGTCGAGCCGGAGATCGCGATGTTGACGTAGGACTCAGCCGGTACGCCGAGGCCCTGTGCGACCTGCGCGGCCCACGAGATCTGGTTGCCGTACCCGTAGTCGGGTGCGAAGGCGAGGGGCTCCTCGGGAGTGCGCGCGGTGCCATTGGAGGAGCAGAGGTCGTTCTTCTTGTCCGCGGGGATCGTCCCCTCCCCGACGCACGTGAAGAACTCCTCGCTCGTCATCTCGACGCCATCGTCGTAGAAGCCGAAGCCGGCGGTGAAGCTGTCACCGAAGGCGACGATCCGCGGGGTCTCCGCGGCAGGGGCTCCGGAGGATGCTGATTCGACCGGCGGAGCAGTGGACGAGCAGGCAGCCAGGAGAAGGGCCGAGAGCGGGACGACGAGCGAACGCAGGCGCATAGGCCCACGGTAGAGCGGCCCTGATGGCGCGAGGTGCCGATATTCGGGTGACTCACGCGAGAGTCAGGGCACCGCGCCAGCCTGAGTAGCGTGCCCCTCACGCACGCGCGTGCTCATCGCTCCTCCGTAAGGCGACACTGACATGACTCTCCGGCGCCACCTTCTCATCCCCACACTCATCACCTGGGTCCTCGTGGCCGGCTGCGGTGCCCCGGCGGCGGTACCCGTGGAGTCCGTGTCCGGTTCCGGCGACCCCGCGGGGCTATGGGGGACCAAGGGTGTCGAGGTCACCATCGTGAACGACGGTCGCTTCATCACCGTCAAGGACCGCTACAACCTGGGCGATAGTCGAGAGATGGTGCGAGGCGATCGTCAGACTTGGCAGGGCGAGCGGAACGCCGACGACGATGTCGAGCTCCTGGTCGAGAAGTTCGTCGAACTCGACTTCAAGAATCCGAGCATCGGATGCCCGAGGGTGTCGACTCAATCGCCGGGTTCGCTCGCCACCCTGCAGTGGGACAGTTTCTGCGACGAGGGCGGTTCCAAGACCTACCAAATCCACTGGGTCTGGGCCAACTCGGGCAGCATGATCAAGAACGGCACAGTCCGTATCGTGCGTGAGAGCGACAGCAGCGACAACAAGCGCTTCACCGTCTATGTGGAGAAGACCAAGGACTTCGGCTAGAGGATCGTTCCCGGCGAGTACGCCGCCGCCACGGGATGCGACTCCGCGATGAGCTGGACGCGCTGCGCGACACGCGCGACCTGATCGCGGGCGGCACCGGTGAAGTCCATGGGCTCGGCGATGAGCGCGTCGAGATCGTCGCGGGAGAGGCCCAACCGGGAGTCGCTGGCGAGGCGATCGAGGAGGTCATTGTCCGCCTCGCCCGCCCGCATCGCGAGCGCCACGGCGACCGCGTGCTCCTTGATCGCTTCGTGTGCGGTCTCGCGCCCGACGCCCGTGCGCACCGCGGCCATGAGCACCTTGGTGGTGGCCAGGAAGGGCAGGTAGCGATCGAGCTCGCGATCGATCACCGCGGGGAATGCGCCGAACTCATCCAGCACGGTGAGGAAGGTCTCGAAGAGGCCGTCGACCGCGAAGAAGGAGTCGGGCAGGGCGACGCGGCGTACGACGGAGCAGGAGACGTCGCCCTCGTTCCACTGATCGCCCGCGAGCTCACCGACCATGCTCGCGTAGCCGCGCAGGATGACGGCGAGGCCGTTGATGCGCTCGGAGGATCGGGAGTTCATCTTG
>JBIIDD010000146.1:0-4172 GCA_044238565.1 Candidatus Nanopelagicales bacterium | reverse complement strand
CAGATCGAGGGCAGGGCGGTCCTCCAGGATGCGGCGGAGACTGCTCGCACGGCTCAGCTCGTCGAGGCGCGCTACGGACTGCTCGGCAAGCTGCTGATGTGGCGTAGCCGGCGGGCTGCCCGCAAACCCGGTGCCGCCGGCCAGGTGGGGATCACCGTCTCACTCGCCGCCTAGCGCACGACGGTGATCCGCCCGTCTGGCGCGGGCACCGCTGTCACATCGCCAGCCGCGAGGTCCGCCTGGAAGGTGGCGATGACGTCCTCGACGTAGGGCCCACGGACGACGGCCGAGGTTGGTTGGAAGAGATCCCCGAATCCGTCCCCTCCGTACACCATGAAATCCAACGTGGTGACCGAGTACGTCGTCGCATCGGCCGGTAGCGGGGTGCCGTCGGCCAGGGTGACGCTGACGATGCGATCCCCTACCGGCTGGGATGGATCGAAGGTGAAGCGGAAGCCCGCGATCTGGGGGAAGCGGCCATCGGAGGGGTAGCCGGAAACGCCGTTCTCCAGGGCTGCCCAGAGGGCGCGACCGGAGATCCGCGTCGTGGCGGCGTTGTTGCCGAAGGGGAAGACGGCGTACAGGTCACCGAGGGTGACGTCGTAGGGACCGCTGCTTCCCGGGGTCGGCCGGCGCAGAGTGGTGTCGCCGGGGACGTACCTGCCGGCGGGCAGAGTGTCTCGGATGCCACCGCCGTTGACGAAGGCAAGCTGGGTCCCATAGACCCGCAGCAGCGTCTCCGCGGCGAAGGTCCCCATGGGAGTCTCGCCCGAGCGCTCCACGGGCGGTGTGCCACCGCGGGGAAAGACGTCGTTGACGACGCCGATGCGCACATCGAGCTGCTCCTGCATCTGCGCGACATAGCCGTCCACCAGCGACTGGACCGTCTGGTCCGGAGGCACGCCGACGAGATCGGCCACCGTCACCGTGTCGGTGTCTGCGCCGATGACACGGCTGGTCTTGGTATCGACGCACACCTGCGTGCGTGAGTACTCGTAGCCGGAGTTGGGCACCTGGGCCACAAGAGCCTGGCGGACGTAGGAGAGGTACGCCTGGTGGGTGTGGCCACCGTAGACGACGTCGGCCCCGCGCAGGTTGCGGGCAACCTGCAGCAGGCGTCCCTCGGGCTTGCCGTCGACATTCTGCGCCCAGCCCTGATGTGCGAGGGCGATGACGACATCGGCACCGCGCTCGCGGGCGCGATCGACGGCGCGCTGCACAGGGCGGGTGGACGCTGAAATCTCGATCTTCACGCCGGTGCGGGGATCGACGAGGTTGCCGGGGGCGACGACGTCCGGGGTGTCCTCGGTGTTCATGCCGACGATGCCGATGGTCACGCCACCGCGGCGCAGCATGAGCAGGTCACGCGCACCGGCGCGCTCGCCCTGCAGCGGATCGAGAGTGGAATAGTTGGAGACGACCCAGCGGAAGTCAGAGGCATCGATCACCCGGCGCAGGTGCTCCAGGGGCCGGTCGTGCTCGTGATTGCCGAAGGTGGAGACGTCCAGACCCATGAGGTCCAGTGCCTTGATGGTGGGGAACTCTTCGAAGAGGGCCGAGACCGGTGGCGAGCCGCCGATGTTGTCGCCCGAGGACACGATCACCGTGGCCGGCACGCGTGCGCGGTCGCGCTTCCAGGCACTGGCGAGGACCGCGGCACCTGCGGCGGCGGGGGAGGCCTGGATGGCGCCGTGGAAGTCGCTCAACTGCAGGATCTGGAGGTTGACGTATCGACTGGAGGCTCGGCCGGTGACATCCACCGTGGGCGCGGTGGATCCCGCGGAGAAGCCGTAGGGGTTCACGGCTTCCACTTTGGGGGTGATCACCGTCTGCCCGGCGACGACCGGGAGGACCGCCGACGTGGCCCCCGCCCGGACCGTGACCGGGCACGAGCCCGGGCCTGCGTGCACGACGTAGCGCGTGACCGCAGGCTGCGCTGCCACAGCGTCCCAGGAGACGCGTACGCCGCCCGGCACCAGTTCGGCGGCCACCTGATCGGGTGCCTCGGGCTTGGCGTAGGAGGGGGCCTCCTGGGGCGTGCTGCCCTGCCCCTGCGCGTCGGTGGCGGGGCGCGCCTGGCTGCCGGCGGTGGCATTGGCCGGGAGCAGGGCGCCCGCGACCGCCACGCATACGGTGGCGGTGATGCCCGTGGTCAGGGCGAGCAGGCGGCCGGTCCGGTATCCCATGTGGCTTGACGCTAGCAATTCCCCCGGCATGATGCCCGGACAGCGAACCGCCCCGGCACCTTGCGGTGGCCGGGGCGGTTCGAGAGTTCGTGCGCTAGAGGTTGCCGCCGCGCTCCTCGAGCTGCTCGCGGTTGGTCGCGGGCTCACCCGCGGTGTGGAGGACGCCGCCGTGGAAGGGCACCATCACGGTCTCCTCCTCGTCGTACTCGTGGAGCGGAGCCTCCAGGGCGGCCGTGTGTGACACGTGCGCCTGGCCAGCGTCGATCTCGGCCCTGGTGGGGGGCACGATGTCGTCGGCGTAGTACCAGTTGGACAGCTTGTGGCGGATCATGTCGATCCGGTAATGCTTGTTCTTCACGCCATTGGCGTCGACCTTCGCAGGCGCGGGCAGCGGGGCCCGGTAGGCCTCGATGGCCGACTCGAGCACGGCGCGCTCCTTGGGATTGAGCGGCTCGTGCACCTCGATGAACTCGCCGTGAGGCAGGCGCAGGATGCGACCCGATTCGTAGCCGTGGAGCAACTTATCGCGGTCCCTTCGCTGCAGGCCGATGCAGATGCGGCGAGTGATGAGGAAGGCGATCGGCGGGAGGACGATCACGGAGATCCGCAGGAACCAGATGATCGCGTTGATCGATAGGTCGAAGGTGATCGCGATGATGTCGTTGCCGCCGCCGATGAAGAGCAGCACGTAGAACGTGATCGCCATGACGCCGATACCCGTGCGTGTGGGCGCGTTGCGCGGCCGGTCGAGGAGGTTGTGGTCGCGCTTGTCTCCGGTGACCCAGGCTTCGAGGAAGGGATAGAGCGCGGCGACGGTGAAGACGATGCCCGGAAGGATGACCGCGGGTATGAAGATGTTCCACGAGATCGTGTAGCCGAAGAGCACTGTCTCGATGTTGGGGAAGATACGCAGTGCGCCATCGAGCCATCCGATGTACCAGTCCGGCTGGGAGCCCGCACCCACCTGGTCGGGGGTATAGGGACCGAAGATCCAGATCGGGTTGATGGTGACGAGCCCGCTGATGAGGGCCGTGATGCCGAAGACGATGAAGAAGAAGCCACCGGCCTTGGCCATGTAGATCGGCATGAGCGGGTAGCCGACGACGTTGTCGTTGGTGCGGCCCGGCCCAGGGAACTGCGTGTGCTTCTGGGTCCACACCATCATCAGGTGGACTGTGATGAGCGCCAGGATCAGACCCGGGATGAGCAGGATGTGTATGCCGTAGAGGCGGGAGATGAACTCCGTGCCCGGGAACTCGCCGTCGAAGAGCAGGAACGCGCCCCACGTGCCGATGATCGGGATCGCCTGGACGATGCCGCGGGCGATCTGCAGGCCCGTTCCCGAGAGCAGGTCGTCGGGGAGGGAGTAGCCGGAGAAGCCAGCGCCGAGGCCCAGGGTGATGAGCGCGATGCCGATGACCCAGTTGAACTCGCGCGGCTTGCGGAACGCGCCGGTGAAGAAGACGCGGAACATGTGCACGGCCATGGCGGCGATGAAGAGAAGCGCGGCCCAGTGGTGCATCTGGCGGATGAGCAGGCCGCCGCGTACGTCGAAGGAGATGTCCAGGGTGGAGGCGTAGGCCTCGGACATCATGACGCCCTTGAGCGGGACGTAGGAGCCGTCGTAGACGACCTCGACCATGCTCGGCTTGTAGAAGAGGGTGAGGAACACGCCCGACAGCAGCACGATGATGAAGCTGTAGAGGGCGATCTCGCCCAGCATGAAGGACCAGTGGTCGGGGAAGACCTTCTTGAGGCTGCGACCCAGGAAACGATTGGAGCCAACACGGTCATCGACGTACGTCGCGACCGCTACGCCTGCCTTCTCGGTGGTGCTCATCCGCGCTCCCAGAAACTCGGCCCAACGGGTTCGGCAAAGGGTGCCTTGGCTACGAGGTATCCTTCCTCGTTCACGCCGATCGGCAACTGGGGCATGCGCCGAGCCGCAGGCCCAAAGATGACGTTCCCCGCGTCCGCCAGGTCGAA
>JBIIDD010000145.1:0-4202 GCA_044238565.1 Candidatus Nanopelagicales bacterium | reverse complement strand
ACAACTGCGCCCGCCCGCAGGCGAGACGTGCACGGACTCCGATGGCCACACCTGACGCCAAGGCGGTCACGAAGCACCTTGCCGGCTACCCCCCTGCGCAGCGGCGAGCCCTCGAGTCCATCCGATCGGCCGTGCACACGCTCCTTCCCGGAGCCGACGAGGTCATTGCCTGGGGCATGCCCAGCTACCGGGTCGACGGTGATCTCGTGCTCAGCTTCAGCGGCTTCGCCGACCACAACAGCATCTTCCCGGGGCCCGGCGTGGTCGAGGCGATGAGCACGGTCCTCCCTGAGTACGAGACCACCAAGGGGACCATCCACCTACCCCGCGACACGTCGCCGCCGCTCACGGCATTACGGACCATCGTGCGGGCGCGAATCGAGGAGATCAACGCGTCCTACCCCAAGGCCTCCGGGGTGACCAAGGCCTTCTATGACAATGGCTTCCTCAAGCACCGTGGGCGCATGAAGGACGGCGAGATGCACGGCGCCTGGGAGTTCTTCCGCAGGGATGGCTCGCTCCTGCGCTCGGGACGCTTCGTCCGGGGCGAGCAAGCGGGCGTATGGACCACCTACGACCGCAGTGGATCACCGCACCGGGTCACCGACATCGGCTAGTCCCCCGCCCACGGGACAGGCGGACACGCGCCGTCGCCCCCGTGAAATCGCGCACATCAGGGACGAATTCCCGGGGCGGGGGTGCGCGAGACGCCCCGGCCCGACACACTGGGGCCCGTGATCGCCATCAGCGTGCTGAGCCTCAAGGGCGGAGTGGGCAAGACCTCCGTGGCACTCGGGCTCGCGGGGGCCGCGGCCAAGCGTGGGCTCAAGGTCCTCGTCATCGACCTCGACCCGCAGGGCAATGCCACCTCGATCCTTCAGGCCCGTCGTGGCCGTGGCCACGCCGCGACGGTGCTGGCCCAGCCCACCGCGGAGTCGGTGCAGGCTGCGGTGACCAAGACCGCGTGGTCCTTCAAGGAGGGTCGCGTCGATGTCGTGGGCAGCGACTCCGACCTCATCCGCTTCGATGCCTGGACAGGCAAGCGCGGATTCGCGCCCAAGCTCGCTCGGGCGCTCAAGCGCCTCGAGGGCTACGACGTCGTGATCATCGACTGCCCGCCGTCACTCGGTGCCCTCACCCGCGAAGCGCTCGCGGCCTCGCGCCTTGCCGTTGTGGTGACAACGCCTTCCTACTTCGGTGCTCAGGGCGCCGAGCGCGCCATCGATGAGATCAACGAGATCCGGTCGACGGTCAACCCCGACCTTCGCTTCGCCGGCATCGTCGTCAATCGCATGCGCGAGAAGACTGAGGAGCACCGATACCGCAAGCGCGAGTTGGTCGCGATCTACGGTCCCGGAGCGGTCCTGAAGCCCTCGGTCCCCGAGCGCGTGGCCTTCCAGCAAGCCGAGAGCACCGGGGAGCCCATCTCCTCCGTGAAGTCCGCCGGAGCCCGCGACGTCGCCAAGGTCTTCGATAAGCAGATGGCGCGTCTGCTCAAGATGGCGCGCGACGCCGACGCCGACGCCTAAGCGAAGTCGAACTTCAGCGTCGACACGCCATTGCCGAGCGGGATCAGCGTCATGGTCCCGTTGCTTCCGAAGTACTTGCCCGTTCCTCCCACGACCGGGACGACGAACTTCGCACTCGGCCCCTTGGCATCCGGGGCGATGATCATGCCGACCATCGTGAGTTCATTGGCACCGATCGTCACGCGCATGATGAGCGAGCGCTCCTCTAAACGGCCGTCCAGATCGGACCAGACGGTGGTCTGGCTCGTCGCATAGGTTCCGATGCGCTTACCCGACTCCGAGCGCACGATCCCTCGCGTGATCCGCAGATCCGCATGGGAGTTGCCGTTCTCCCCGAGGTCGATCACATCCTCGAAGGTGCGCTCGATCTGCACCGTCCGATCCTTGGGCTGAGGGGCGGCGTTCGCCGGCAGGGGGATCACCAGGCCGAGCGACACCACGAGGGTGGCCACGGAGAGGGTCGACAGGACGCGAGAAGGGGTGACAATCGACATGGGACAACCCTAGTGGGGCGGCGGACGAGTCGACCTATAAGCCGGGTTCTGTCCTCGCTTTCGCGAGGGGTGATCATCCCTCTGGGACCACCGTTGCCGATGGCCTCGTGCGACCTACCAGCAGGATTGGCGAGCGGGCCACTCTCCTGCTTGGACCCTTGCGGGTCCACTTGGTCTAGCTCCGGGTGGGGTTTGCCTAGCCACCGCAGTCACCTGCGGCGCTGGTGGTCTCTTACACCGCCGTTTCACCCTTACCCCGATCACTCGGGGCGGTTTGCTTTCTGTGGCACTGTCCCGCGGGTTACCCCGGGTGGGCGTTACCCACCACCCTGCCCTGTGGAGCCCGGACTTTCCTCGACGCTGGCGGAGCCTGCGCCGCGATCACCCGGTCGGCTCGTCCGCCGCGTTCCCAGGGTACCCCCGGGATAGCAGCCCGTGGCTTGGCTCTCGGTCTAGGGTGCGGCGGGGAGGTGAGTCGTGAAGAAGTCGACAGGTATCGGGGTGATCCTGGTGGCGATGACCGTCGCCATGGCGGTGCCGCCCATCATCGCCAACGCCCTCGGTCAGTCGGCCCTCGCGGGAGCGCTCATCCTCCCCGTTATGGCGAGCCTTCTGCCCGGCCTTCTCGCCAACGTGCGCACGGCAGTCTTCGCGGCCGGAGGGCTCGCCATCGGCAGCGCTGTCGCAGCATCTGTCGCGGGCGATCCACTCCTGGCCGGTCTCGTCATGGCGACCACCGCACTGCTTGCCGGCCTCGGCTGTCGATGGGGACACTCCAAGAGCCTCATCCTGGTCCCCATCACGGTGGGATTCATCGTCTGCGTCCCTCCCACCACCACCGCAGACCTGCCGGTTCCGCCACTCCTGCTCGGCGCCGCGAGCTTCGCCGCAGCACTGTGGGGCACGGCCGTCGGGTCACTCCTCCGACGCACGATGCCCAAGGCACCTCCCCAGACGGAGATCTGGCCGCGCGTATGGGCCTATGCCATCGTCCTGGCAATCCTCACGGGAATCGCCGCGAGCATCTCCGTTGCCACCGACTGGGGCCACGCCGGCGGCTGGTTCATCCTCACCGTCGTCCTCGTCTTCCAGCCGTACCTCCAAGACTCCTTTCGCCGCACCGGGCAGCGTGCGGTCGGCACGGTCATCGGCGTCATCAGCGCCTACGTCATCCACCTCCTGCTGCCCTGGGCCACTGTGGAGATCATCGTGGGAGCGCTCCTTATGGTGGTCGCGGTCATCGTGGCCATGAATCCGAAATATCCCTACTGGTTCTTCACCGCCCTCCTCACCCCCGCCATCGTGCTTCTGGCAGGGAGTTCGAGTGACTTCACCGAAGTCGCCACCTCGCGGCTACTGGCGACTCTGGCTGGTTCGGCTCTTGCTCTCGCCGCAGCACTGCTCCTCGCCCCCGTCTATCGGGCGGGCGCCAAGAAGCACGGAAGCACGCGGTACTGACACCTCGCCCGGCCTGACCCGCCCACTAGCGTGGGCGCATGCTCGTGCTGCTTCCACCCAGCGAGGGCAAGGCCACGCCCGGAGCCGGCCCGCGCCTGGCCCTCTCCACACTCAGCTTCGGCGAACTCGGTGACACCAGGAAGGTCGTGGCCGATGCGCTCGTGCGCCTGTGCACGGGTCCGGCTGCACGAGCGCGCACGACCCTGGGGATCTCCGCCCGCCAGGAGGCCGAACTCGAGCGCGATCGGACGCTCTTCAGCGCTCCCTGCGCTCCGGCAGGAGAGGTGTACACGGGCGTGCTCTACGACGCACTCGACCTCACCACACTGGATGCACGCTCCCGACGTCGAGCGGCGAGCGATATCGCCATCGCCTCCGCGCTCTTCGGACTGCTCCGCGTCACAGACCGCATCCCGGCCTACCGACTCTCGGGCGACACATCCCTGCCCGGTGTCGGCCGTCTTGCGGGGGTCTGGCGCGAGCCGGTCGCCGAGGCGATCCGCAGCGCTGCTGCTCGGGGAGTGGTGCTCGACCTGCGCTCATCGGCCTACGTCGGCCTGGGACCCGTGCCCGCTGATCTCGCCGAGCGCACCGCCGTGGCGAGAGTCTTCCAGGAGAAGGGCGGCAGGCGCACGATCGTCAGCCACCACAACAAGGCGACCAAGGGTCGTGTTGTGCGAGCCCTGCTCGCACAACCGAAGCCGCGCACAATCGAAGGTGT
>JBIIDD010000144.1:0-4239 GCA_044238565.1 Candidatus Nanopelagicales bacterium | reverse complement strand
GCGCCGGGACCGCGCGCGGGCAGTTCGGGCACGTGCGGGAGGTCCGGGAGCTCACCCGCGATCGCGAGGGACCACTCGTGCGAGTCGGTGCCGGGCAGACTGCCGATTCCCGTGGCCGCCGCGGGAGCGATGTCGATGTCGCTCATCGACGCACGATAGTGGCCGAGCCGATGACGCGCGTGCCGTCGTACATCGCCATCGCCTGGCCGGGCGCGACACCGCGCGCGGGCTCGTCGAGGCGTGCCCTCACCCGGTCGTCGTCAACCTCGACCGTGGCTTCGATCGCTTCCCCGTGCGCGCGGATTTGCACGCTCACGCGAGCACCCGCGCGAGGCACTGGGCCGCACCAGAGGGGATCGCGAGCCTCGATCGTGGTCGTAGAAAGCAGTTGCTCCTCTCCCACGAAGACCCGCCGCTCGACGGGATCGATGTCGACCACGTAGCGCCGGCTACCGGAGGGTGCAGGCTCGCGCAGGTCAAGGCCGCGACGCTGGCCGATGGTGAAGGCATACGCACCCGTGTGCTCTCCGAGCACCGCCCCTGTCGTGGCATCGACGATCTGCCCCGGGGCCTCGCCGAGATGCTCGCGCAGCCAATCGCTCGTGTCGCCGTCGGGGATGAAGCAGATGTCGTGGCTGTCGGGCTTGTCCGCCACCCGCAGGCCGCGCTCGGCAGCCTCAGCGCGCACCTCCGACTTGAGGCTCTCGCCGAGCGGCAGGACGGTGGCAGCGATCTGCTCCGGGGTGAGCACCGAGAGCACATAGGACTGGTCCTTGGTCATGTCGAGCGCGCGGTGGAGCTCCGGACCCCGAGGACCATCGAGGATGCGGGCGTAGTGCCCGGTGCACACGGCATCGAAGTCCAGGGCGAGCGCACGGTCGAGGACGGCGGCGAACTTGATCGTCTCATTGCAGCGCAGGCACGGATTGGGCGTGAGTCCGTCGCGATAGGCCTCGACGAAGTCGTCGATCACATTGCGGGCGAAGGCTTCGGAGAGGTCCCAGACGTAGTAGGGGATGTCCAGCACGTCGGCAATACGCCGGGCATCCTGGGCATCCGCGATGGAGCAGCAGCCCTTGGAGCGACCCGTGGTGGACTCAGCACGGCTCAGCGCGAGGTGCACTCCCACCACCTCGTGGCCCGCGTCGACGGCACGGGCGGCCGCGACAGCGGAGTCGACGCCGCCCGAAAGCGCAGCGATCACGCGCATATCAGCGGGTGCGCCGCAGGCGCGGGGTGGCGGCACGTGAGGCACGCTCGAGGGCAGCCGGCAGGACCTCGATGACACGATCGACATCGCCTGATGTGCTGGTGCAGCCGAGGGAGAAGCGCAGGGAGCCGCGGGCGAGGCCTGGGTCGACACCCATCGCCTCCAGCACATGCGAGGGCTCAGGCACCCCCGCGGTGCAGGCGGACCCGGTGGAGCATTCCACTCCCGCGGCGTCGAGGAGCATGAGCAGGGTGTCGCCCTCGCATCCGGGGAAGGACACGTGAACATTGGCGGGCAGGCGATCGACTGGGTCGCCGTTGACGCTCGCATCCGGGGCGATGCGCATGATGCCTTCGATGAGGTCCTGGCGGAGCGCGACGAGTCGCGCAGCGTGAGCGACCTGCGCCTCTACAGCATGGTGCACGGCCACCCCGAGTGCTGCGACCCCAGCGGCATCCAGCGTGCCCGAGCGCACCTCGCGCTCCTGGCCGCCGCCGTGCACGACGGGGACGACGCGCGCATCGCGCCGGAGGATGAGCGCCCCCGTGCCGACGGGTGCACCGACCTTGTGACCGCTCAGGGCCATCGAGGTGAGCCCGGGCAGGGATCCGTCGATGGGCAGTTGGCCGAGTGCCTGCACGGCGTCGGTGTGGAAGGGCACACCGGCCTCTGCGCACGCTGCGGCGATCTCGGCGATGGGCTGCACGGTGCCGACCTCGTTGTTGGCCCACATCACGGTGCACAGCGCGACATCGGCCCCGAGGCGTTCGCGCACGATCGAGGGGTCGACACGGCCGAGCGCATCGACACCCAGCCAGTCGATGTCGCGGCCCTGCTCGCCCAGCCATAGGACCGGGTCCAGCACGGCATGGTGCTCGATGGCAGAGCAGAGGATGCGGGGACGCTCGGGGCGAGCCCAGGCGAGCCCCTTGACCGCCAGGTTGTCGGCCTCGGTGCCCCCCGAGGTGAAGATCACCTCACTGGGCCGGACATGCAGGTCATCAGCAATGGACTCGCGTGCCTCTTCGACCAGCCGTCGCGCCGAGCGACCTGCCGCATGCAGTGACGAGGGATTGCCCACGCGCGATGCCGCATCACGCCACGCCTCGGCCGCTTCCGGGAGGAGAGCCGTGGTCGCCGCGTGATCGAGATAGGCGCGGTCGGACTGCACGACGCGAGACTACCTGCCCTTCCGGGTCAGCCCTTGCGCTTGGAGATCTCGTCGGTCAGCTGGGGGACGACCGCGAAGAGGTCGCCCACCACGCCGAAGTCAGCGAGCTCGAAGATCGGCGCCTCGGGATCCTTGTTGACCACGACGATGGTCTTGGACGTCTGCATGCCCGCACGATGCTGGATGGCCCCGCTGATGCCATTGGCGATGTAGAGCTGCGGCGACACGGTCTTGCCGGTCTGTCCCACCTGGAACTGATGGGGGTACCAGCCCGCGTCGGTCGCAGCACGCGATGCGCCCACGGCAGCTCCGAGGGTGTCCGCCAGCGCCTCGACGACACCGAACCCCTCGGCTCCACCGACACCGCGACCGCCGGAGACGACGATCGCAGCCTCGCTCAGCTCGGGGCGACCGCCCTTGCGCGCCACCGTGCGTCCGGTGACGCGAGCCGACTTGGCCGAGTCGGAGATATCCGCGCTGACGTCGACGCGCGTGGCCGATGCCGCAGCGGCCTCGGGGGCGACGGAGTTGGGGCGCACGGTGATGATCGGGGTGCCGGTGGAGACCTTGGACTTCACCACGGTCGAGCCGCCGAAGACGCTCTGGGTTGCGGTGAGATCAGCGGCGACGCCCACCGCGTCGGTGATGACGCCGGACCCGGCCTTGATGGCGAGGCGTCCGGCAATCTCCTTGCCCTCGGCTGACGAGGGAATGAGGACTGCGCCGGCCTGGGAATCAGTGAGTACGCGTGCGAGCACCTCGGCCTTCGGGGCGACGAGGTAGTCGTCGAGGTCGGAGGAGTCGGCAACGTAGACCTTGTCGGCGCCGTACTCGCCTAGGGTGGCTAGCGCATCCGCCGATGCACCCGAGCCGAGCCATACGGCGGCCGGAGTGCCCAGGGATCGCGCGAGGGTGAGCAGCTCGAGTGTGACCTTCTTGACGGTGCCGTCGGCATGCTCGACGAGCACGAGGATCTCTGACATGTCCCAGGCCTCCTAGATGAACTTCTGCTCGGACAGGTAGTCGGCGATGCGCACGCCGCCTTGGCCGTCGTCGCTGACGACCATGCCTGCGGCCTTGGGCGGACGGGCGGCGAACTCATCGACGACGCTCCACGCGGCACCCAGGCCGACTGCTGAGGGCTCGAGGCCGATGTCCGCCACGCTCAGCGTTTCGACCGGCTTCTTCTTCGCCGCCATGATGCCCTTGAAGGACGGGTAGCGCGGCTCGTTGATCTTCTCTACGACGGACACCACCGCGGGCAGGCTCGCCTCGACCGTGTCGTAGCCGTAGTCGGTCAGGCGCTCGATGCGGACGTTCGCACCGTCGATCTCGACCTTCTGCGCAAAGGTGACCTGGGGCAGGCCGAGGCGCTCCGCGACCATCGCGGGCACGACACTCATGCGCGCATCGGTGGATTCGGAGCCGAAGACGACGAGATCGAATCCACGACCGTCGAGCACCTTGGCCAGGGCAGCTGATGTGGCAATGGCGTCGGAGCCGTGCAGGGCATCATCGACGAGGTGGATACCGGCATCCGCACCCATGCTCAGGGCCTTGCGGATGGTCTCGGCAGCGCGCTCGGGGCCCATGGACACGACCACGACCTCGCCTCCGGAAGCCTCGGCAATCCTGAGGCACTCCTCGACGGCGTACTCGTCGAGCTCATTGAGAACTCCCTCAGCGGACTCACGGTCGAGGGTGGAGTCTGAGGCCTGGAGCTTCTTCTCAGCCCAGGTGTCGGGGACCTGCTTGACGCAGACGGCGATCTTCACGATCACTCCTCACGGAATCGGACGTGGTCGCCATGTTACTCGCGAGTATCCCTGGCGGCGCGGCGAGATCCCCCCGTCGGGCC
>JBIIDD010000143.1:0-4269 GCA_044238565.1 Candidatus Nanopelagicales bacterium | reverse complement strand
AGTGGCGCCGCCGACCTCGACGACGGCATGTAGGTCACCGCCGATGAACGTCGCATCGACGATCGGGAAGCGTCCCTGCCCCTCGGATGACAGGAGGACGTCTTCGGGTCGCACTGCCGCCACGCTGCTGGTCTCGCCGATGGCGGGGGAGTCGGCGGCCCACGCCTCCGACGGGATCGTCCCCCATCCGCTTAACGAGGTGCCGGTGCCATCGACCGTGAGCTCGAGGATGTTGGCCTCGCCGATGAAGTCGGCTACGAACTTCGTCCGCGGTCGCAGGTAGACATCCCGGGGCGCACCCACCTGCACGATCCGACCCTCATTGAAGACCGCCACCTGATCGCCCATGGACATCGCCTCATCCTGGTCGTGCGTCACCAGGATGAAGGTGATGTGCGTCTCCTGCTGGAGCCTCTTGAGCTCGAGTTGCATGCCTCGACGCAACTTCAGGTCGAGGGCCGACAGTGGTTCATCGAGGAGCAGCACCTCGGGTTCCTTGGCGAGAGCGCGGGCGAGTGCCACGCGCTGCTGCTGCCCCCCTGACAGTTGGTGTGGTCTGCGGCCGCCCAGGCCCGTGAGCCGCACGAGTTCCAAGGAGCGATCCACCTTGCGTGCGATCTCATCCTTGGGCAGACGGTCCATCTGGAGGCCGAACGCGATGTTCTGGGTGACCGTCATGTGGGGGAAGAGGGCATAGGACTGGAAGACCGTGTTGACGCGGCGCTTCCAGACGGGGACCGTGTCGATGCGCTCGCCGCGCAGCATGATCTCTCCGGCATCGGGGGACTCCAGCCCCGCGATGCATCTGAGCAGTGTGGTCTTGCCGCAGCCGGATGGTCCGAGCAGCACCATGAACGAACCGTCCGCGACGTCCAGGCTGACGTCGTCCAGGGCCTTGACCTCGCCCCCTTCGGGCGTGGCGAAGGCCTTGCTCACCCCGCTTACGCGCAGCGCCGGGACAGCTTCAGCAGACACTGTGCCTCCTCGACCACCGGGGTTGACCCGGCCCTGGACTGAGCGCAGACTAACGGCGTTAGGTCATCAGCGGAAGGCTGTGATGACACCGTGATCTTGGTGGGGAGTTGCCCATGACGGCAGTCCCGACGCGAGCAGCCGTCACCCCGGAGCGGATCGCTGCGGAGGCCCTGGCCCTCCTCGACGAAGGCTCCGACGAGACCGCCCTCACGATGCGGAGTCTCGCGGCACGCCTGGGCATCCAGGCGCCCTCCCTCTATGCGCACGTGAGCGGGATGGACGAGATCCATGACCTCGTGCACGCCCTCATCAACTCCACCATCGACGTCACCGTGGTGGAGGGCTCCGTCGATCCAGCGGGTCTCGCCGAGTTGGGGCGCCGCTACCGGCGCGCCTATCGGTCTCACCGAGTCGCCGCTTCCATCATCGTGTCGAGAAGTGTCAATCGCGATCATGCACTACGGATCTACGAGGCGATCGCTTCCTTTCTCATGCGGTACGGCGTGCCGCATGAGCACGTCATGCCTCTCATGGCGCTCTTCGACAATCTCGTCCTCGGCTCTGCCGTAGAGCCCTTCGAGGCGGCGTTCACGGGTGCTCCCGGTGACTACGCAACCCATCACCCCTGCCTGGCTCGCGCGCTCGATGTCACTCCGCGCGAGAGTGTCGATGACGTGGCCTTCGAATGGGGGATGTCGGCGTATCTCGAGCTCGTGAGCTCCGTCGCTGCTACTGCGCGATGACGCGCATGCGATCCACCGCAGGATCCAGGCTGCCGCGCACCCAGCCATAGGGCGAGGATGCGGTCGAGCGGAGGAAGTCGACGACGGGCTCGGTGAGGATCTCGCCGGGAAGGATATTGGGCACCCCGGGCGGATACGCGGCGAGTGAATCCGCCGAGATTCGACCCACCGCCTCGGCCGCGGGTACGGCCTCGGTCGGGCTGAAGTAGGCCTCGCGCAGGTCCATGGCTCGCGTGCTCAGGGGCGGCAGATGGATGGCGGGATGCTGGCCGAGGTCCATCTCGGGCAGATCGTGCAGAGCGGCGATGAAGCGGTCGACGTCGAGCCGACTGCCCGCGCCCACGAGACCGACGATGCAGGAGTCCGTCGCCATCTCGACGTGGATCAGGTTGCGCTCCTCGAGCAGGCGCCGGGCGACATAGCCGGGTGTGCCTCCGGAGCGAGTGTCGACGACGATGCGCAGCGGATCGAGGGCGATGACATCTGGTGCTGCGTGGATGGAGGGATCAGGATCGATGAAGCGACCTCGTTCATTGAGCAGTGCCCGAGCGCGCTCGAGGTCGGCGATGCTCGCACCGATTCCCTCGATGCCATTGAGCTGCAGGTCGCGGCGGGCGAGATCAAGGGACGCGAAGAGCAGCGCGGAGGGGCTCGTCGTCTGCACCGTGGTCATGGCCCGGTCGATGAGGGGCTCGAGCAGATCGGCGTAGGGGCCATCGGCAAGGTGCAGCATGGCGGATTGCGTGAGGCTCCCACCGAGCTTGTGCGTGCTCGAGATCACCAGGTCGGCGCCACTCTGGAGTGCCGAGCGGGGGAGCTCGGGGTGGAAGCCGAAGTGGCTTCCCCAGGCCTCGTCGACGACGAGCGGGATGCCGCGGTCATGAGCGACCTTGGCGAGGGCGACGACGTCGGCGCAGGCACCGAAATAGGAGGGCGTGACGACGTACGCCGCGACGGCATCCGGATGCGCGGCGAGCTGCGCTTCAAGATCCGCCGCCGTGACGCCGTGTGCGATACCTAGCGCAGGATCGATCGAGGGAAGTACGAACTCCAGACGCAGTCCGGCGAGGATGGCTCCGTCGATGACCGAGGTGTGCACCGAGCGCTGCACGACCGTGGTGCTGCCAAGGGCGCGCAGGGCGAGGCATGCGACGTGGTTGCCCTGGGATGCGCCGTTGGTGAGGAACCACGTGCGACGCGCTCCCCAAGCCTCGGCCGCGAGTGCCATCGCCTGTTGCAGCGGGCTGGGCTCAGACGATCCCGGCTCCGGCAGGTCCACGCCCTCGGTGAACATCGGGATGTCCATGGCGAGGACCTCCGCGCCGGCGAGCGACGCCAGGGCCCGGTGGTGCTCCGGCTGGTCCTGATGTCCCGGAACGCCGATCCGCGTCCAGTCCCCTGCCGCATTGCGGTGGAGGGCATCGGCGTAGGGGGCGGGGGGTACCTCGGTCACGCCCCCTATCCAATCGTTCGGGCCCGTACGGCCGGAAGGGGCCCCTGGATGTGGTCGCGGGGGAGGATCTGCTGATTTCGCCCCGCCCTCGGGGCTGTCTGGACAGAATGACTGCCACACGTCTACGTGAGGAGTCCCATGCGCACCACCACCCGCCGCAGCCCGAGGAGCCTGATCGCCCTCGGTGCCCTCGCGGCCAGCTCGGTCCTTCTCGTCGCCTGCGGCGGGGGAAGCAGCTCCACCACCAGCAGCTCGGCTGCGCCCGCAGAGACCAGTGCGGCGCCTGCCGAGTCCAGTGCGGCTCCGGCGGAGTCAAGTGCGGCCCCGGCTGCCGTCGACGGACTCCTTGGCCAGATCCTCGAGACCGGGGTCCTGCGTGTCTCGACGGACCCGGCTTACCCGCCGCAGTCGTCGTACGACGAGGCGACAGGAGAATGGCAGGGCTTCGACATCGACGTCGCGAATGAGATCGCGACGCGCATGGGCGTCGTCACGCAGTGGGAGACGCCGTCGTGGGATGTCATCACCGCGGGCAACTGGAATGATCGCTGGGATATCTCCGTGGGATCCATGTCGATTACCGAGGAGCGTGCTCAGGTCCTCGACTTCTCGGAGCCGTACTACTTCACGCCGGCTGGCGTGGCGGTCCAGGCGGATAGTGACATCCAGTCCATCGACCAGTTGGCGGGCAAGCGGGTGGGCGTCTGCGGCGCCTGCACCTATGAGTTCTACCTCAACCGCACCCTTGCCATCCCCGGCTTCAATTTCGAGTTCCTCGTTCCGGAGGATGTCGAGATCGTCACCTATGACACCGACTCCACCGCCCTGCAGGATCTCAAGCTCGGTCGCGTCGATGCCGTCGTCTCGGCGGTGCCGACGATCGAGGAGGCAATCAAGAAGGGCCGCGAGATCCGCCTCGTCGGTGACCCGGTCTTCCTGGAGCCGCTCGCCGTCGCTGCTGACAAGAGTTCGTCGCTCTCGGTGACGAGCCTGATAGCCGAGATCAACTCGATCATCGCGGTGATGCACGCCGATGGCACCCTCAGCGAGCTGTCGATGAAGTGGTACGGCGTCGACATCACCAAGGGCCCTGGCGCC
>JBIIDD010000142.1:0-4279 GCA_044238565.1 Candidatus Nanopelagicales bacterium | reverse complement strand
CCCCCATCGATCGCGGCGCCTCGAGCACTCCGGCGTCGCCGACGACCGCGCGCGCGGCGACATCGAGAATGCCGATCGCGTCGACATCGTTGACGACGGGAGGGGTGCCCCTCCTGTATTCCACGACGCAGGTCGCACCCGTGCCCTCGAGGAGCCCGGCCACCACCTCGCGGACGACGCCTTCGGCACGGTCCCAGGCACCGCGATCGGCGCAGCGCACGGAGCACTTCAGCGTGCCGTGGGCGGGGATGACATTGGCGGCATCGCCGGCATGGACGGATCCGAAGACGACGACGACCTCATCATCGCCGTTGCCCGGCGGGCCCTCGGGTGCACCTAGGCGGCGCCGCACCTCGCGCGGCATCGCCGTGGCGAGGTCGGACATGACCTGCACGAGGTCCACCGTGAGTTGCGGGCGCGCGGTGTGGCCGCCCGGCCCGCTCACGATGATCTCGACCGTGTCGGAGGCTGCGGTGAGCGCTCCCGTGCGCAGGCCGATCTGCCCGAGGTCGATCTTGGGGTCGCAGTGCAGTCCGAGCACGTACGCCGCGCCGGTGATCCACCCCTCCCGCACGATCTCCACGGCACCTCCGGGGATCGATTCCTCGCCCGGCTCGAAGACCAGGCGCACGGTGCCGGGCACGGGTTCGATCTCGGTGAGCGCGCGAAGGACGAGACCGGCACCGAGCACGATCGATGTGTGCGCATCGTGACCGCAGGCGTGTGCGACGCCGTCACGGCGCGAGCGGTACTCCGTGGCAGTGCCGTCGGGCATGGCCAGCGCATCGATATCGGCGCGCAGCACGACCATGGGCCCGGGCGCGTTGCCGGGCACGTCGCACACGAGGCCCGTGCCGATCTCCAGCACCTGCGGGCGCAGCCCCGCCACCTGCAGTCGCTCCGCGATGGCCTGTGTCGTGGCGTGCTCGGCGTACGACGGCTCGGGATTGGCGTGCAGACGACGTCGGAATGCGACGAGCTCGTGCTCCCTCGCCGTGGTGAGGGAGGTGATGGCGGCGCTCATGTCGCGGAGACCTCCGCAGCGATCGAGTCGGAGAGCTCGGCGCGCAGTGCGCGCACGACAGCCTGGAGGTCGCCACCCTCGGCGACAACGCGGCGCTGCCGCACGTAGCTCGGACCCTCTGTGGCAATGCGGCGGAGGTCGGCGAGCTCGGCAGCGCAGCCCAGCTCGGTCGCGATGGGCAGCAGCCGCTCGACGAGGTCGTCGACGATCTCGCGCAGGGGCTGGGTGTGTCCAGACTCATCGATGACGAGATCCGCCTCGACTCCCCAGCGCGCCGCCCGCCACTTGTTTTCCCGTCTCACCCACTCACGGGGCACATCAGGCGTCACGCCCATGTCGATCATGCGGTCGAATTCGGTCACCAGCGACTGCGCCAGTGCAGCAAGGGCCGAGATCTCCCACAGGGTGGGCATGGCATCGCACATGCGCAGCTCGACGGTGCCGTAGCCGGGATGGGGCCGGATGTCCCACCACACCTCGCGCACCGTCTCGATCGCACCGGCCTCGATGAGCGTGTCGAGGAAGACGTTGAATTCCGCCCAGTCGCGCAGGTGCGGTGGCAGGCCCGTCGTCGGCATCGCCTCGAAGATCTTGGTCCGCGTGGAGGCAAGGCCGGTGTCCCTGCCATTCCAGTAGGGACTCGCGGCAGACAGGGCGAGGAAGACAGGAAGGTACTCCGTGAGCGAGTTGACGGTGGCGATGGCCTTATCGCCGGACCGCACACCGACGTGCACGTGTACGCCGTGCGTGGTGAGTCGGCGCGCGGGCCAGCCGATGGTGTCGACGAGGCGCTGGTAGCGCTCACCCTCCGAGAGGCTCAGTTGGTGCCACGGTGTGAAGGGGTGCAGTCCCGCGCCGATGACAGCGGCTCCGGAGTCAGCAGCGGCCCGCTCGACCTCGCGCATGGACTCCGCGAGATCCGCGCGCGCCTCGGACACGGTGGAGCACACGCCCGTGATCACCTCGACGGTGCACTGGTAGAGCTCCTTCTTGATCTTGGGGTGCTCCGCATCGGGGTAGCCGGCACCCACGCGCGCCAGGAGTTCGGGTGCCACGCACGTGAGCTCACCGGTCTCGGCATCCACGAGCGCCAGCTCGACCTCGACTCCGAGGCTCGGGCCCGCAGACGCGAGGAAGTCCACCACCTCGCCAGGCTAGGCCCGCGGGATAGCGTGCGGGGCGTGTCCGGCGAGATTGCGGTGGCCGCTTCGGGGCCGCCCGGCAGTGGCGCGGTCGCGGCAGGCTCTGCGCACACGCGCGATGCAGCGGCGCACATGCTCCGCCTCGGCGGATCGGCGATCGACGCCGTCGTGGCGGGCGCCTTCGCGGCGACGGTCGCGGAACCGACGCTGGCGAGCCTGGGCGGAGGCGGCTTCTGCCTCGTCGCGGCTGCCGGCGAGGCGCCGTACATCACCGACTTCTTCGTCGATATGCCGGGTCGCGGAGAGCGGCTCGGTGAGCCGGCACCCATGACGAATCTCTCCGTCACCTTCGGGTCGGGCACCCAGCAGGAGTTCCATGTGGGCTGGTCGAGCGTGGCGGTGCCCGGCACGCTCGCGGGACTGCTCGACCTGCACGCCCGCGGCGGGCGACTCCCCCTCCGCGAGGTGATCTCACCTGCGCTCGCGGCCGCGCGCGACGGCATCGTGCTCGACGAGGTGCAGGTCGCCTTCATCCGCGTGATCGGCCCGATCCTGCGCCTCACTCCTGCCAGTGCGGAGATCTATGCACCACCGCTGGAAGGCAGGCCGTTCCACAACCCTGTGTACGCCGACATGCTCGCGCGACTCGCGGAGGGCGAGGATCCCGACACTGCCTTCGCCGAGCCTGTCGTCGAGGCCATGGCTGCGCACGGTGGGCTCGTCACGCGCGAGGACTTGGCCTCCTACGCCGTTGCCCACCGCGCACCTGTGCGCACACGCCGGGGGGACGCCTGGATCTGGACCAATCCCCCACCCGCATTCGGGGGCGCGATCGTCCTGGAGTCACTCGGGCTCGTGCCGACCACGGAGGCGCCGTGGCAGCACGTGCCCGGTGCGCTGCGGCGGGCCACGCAACGCCACCGCTTCAGCGCACAGGTGCCCCGGGGCACGACGCACCTGTCGGTGCTCGACGGCGAGGGTCGCGTGGCGGCCCTCTCACTCTCCAACGGCTCTGGTTCGGGCACGGTGGCGGCCGGAGTGGCGCTCAACAACATGCTCGGCGAGGCCGACCTGCATCCGGGCGGCTTCCACTCGCTGGCACCGGGGGAGCGGCTGAGCTCGATGATGGCGCCCACGCTCGTGGTCGGCGACGACGGATCACTCCTCGCACTCGGCACGGGGGGCAGCGAGCGCATCCGCTCGGCGCTCACCCAGGTGCTCCTGCGCACCCTCGACCTCGACGAGGACGTGACGGCGGCGATCAACGCACCCCGCCTGCATGCGAGTGAGGAGCTCATCGACATCGAGCCTGGCTTCCCCGAGCCGCTCGTCGCGTGGATGGCAGAGGGCCACTCCCCTCTGCGGGAGTGGCCCTCTGCCGATCTCTACTTCGGGGGCGTCCATGCCGTGAGCCGGGATCCGGATGGCCGGGTCACGGCCGCCGCGGATCTGCGCCGCGGCGGTGCGGTCGCCGTCGTCTGACGCCACCTGATCGAGTATCAGCTCCGCTGGGCGCCGAGGACGAGCGTCACCTCGCGCTGCGAGCCGTCGCTCTCGACCGTCAGCGTCACCTGCTCACCCGGGGCGAGCGAGCGCACGTCCACGATGAGGTCGGTCGCATCCACGACCGGCGTCCCATCGAGTGCGGTGATGACATCGCCTTCGCGCAGGCCAGCAGCCTGGGCCGGTCCGTCATCGGTGATGCCAGCGACGCGAGCGCCGGGTCCGGCGTACTCCATGTCGAGCTGAACGCCGATGATGGGCGTCGCCGAGCTGCCCGACGCGATGAGCTCGGATGCGATGCGCGCCGCAGTGTCGATGGGGATGGCGAAGCCGAGGCCGATGTTGCCCACCTGGCCGCCGAGGCTGCCACCCAGTGCCGCGATGGCGGAGTTGACGCCGATGACCGCACCGTTGCCGTCCACGAGCGGGCCGCCGGAGTTGCCGGGGTTGATGGCCGCATCGGTCTGGATGGCATTGATGAAGGCCAGCTCGCCCTCGCCGCCCGCAGTGACGGGGCGGTTGAGTGCGCTCACGATGCCCGCGGTGACCGTGCCCTGCAGTCCGAGCGGGGAGCCGATCGCGATCGCGGCGTCACCGACCTCGAGAGCAT
>JBIIDD010000141.1:0-4288 GCA_044238565.1 Candidatus Nanopelagicales bacterium | reverse complement strand
GAGCGCCCGGCGCTGGCGGGGCGATCAGTCAGGGTGAAGGGCTCGGCGGCCGCCTCCTGGTCACCCCGCACGGCGACGACCGTCACCTGAGGGCTGTCCTTCTTCGCCGGCACATCGACCTGGCAGCGCAGGCCCCTGGTGAGTCGCACGGACTCCAACGCGCAGACCGGTCGGCCCTTGGTGGTGGCCCCGAGGTAGACCCGGTAGGTGGGGAGCACGGCACCGACGTTCGCTGGTGCGCGCCATGTCACGACAGCACGGTCATTGCCCTCCCATGACGCCTGGATGTTGGTCGGCGGTCGAAGGCGCGCTTCGCGCTCATCCCATGCGAAGCCTGGTGGCGTGGGAGAGCACGCTTGACGAGTCTGGCGCTTCAGGGCGTCCCTGTCGGCGGCGTACGCCGGATCGCTCACGACGTTGTCGAGTTCGTAGGGGTCGCGAGAGTAGTCGTAGAGCTCCTCTTCGCCTGTGGAGTAGCGGACGTAGAGCCGGTCCTCCGTGCGGTAGCCGCAGTAGGCGGGGCGACCGCGGAGGCCGACCCATCTCATTGCCTCCATCACGAGGCCGTCGCGGTCCGAAGTGACGGTGCTGAGGCCGTCGATGCGGCCCGGCTTCACGCCGGCGAGGTCAAGGACGGTCGCGTGGACGTCGACGTTGGCAGCCACGATGCGAGAGTCCTCGACCCCGGCATCGAGCACGCCATCGAGGCGCATGACCAGTGGCACGCGCACCGAGACGTCGTAGGGGGTGTTCTTGCCCTGCAGTCTGTGCTCGCCCCATGCGTAGCCGTTGTCGGATACGAGGATGATGAGCGTGTTGTCGAGGCGCCCGGACTCGCGCAGCAAGTCGATCATCCGACCGATGGCCGCGTCGACTCCCATGAGCGTGTCCGCCTGTCGCTCGATGACGTCGGTCAGCGTCATCTCCTCGCGGTTATTGCGGCCCTCGTTGTTCCACATGTCCGATGCCTCGAGCTTCTGCATCCATCGCGGATAGCTGGTCATATCGGCCTGGTTGGTGGCTGGCGAGGGGAAGTTCGTTGCGGCCTCAATGTCATCGAGCAGGCCGGCTTCACGCGTGGCACCGGCGTAGGGGCCCGCGTCGTAGGGGTAGTGCGGAGCGAAGGGCGAGAAGTAGGCGAAGAACGGCGTGTCCCCGGGCGTGGACTCGATGAAGTCCAGCGTGCGATCGGCGAGCGCGTCCGTGAGATAGCGCCGGTCCTTGCGGATCGGCTTCTCGTCGGAGGACAGTCGGTAGCGGTTGTAGTTGCCGCCGAGGAACGCATCGAAGGAGTCCCAGCCCGGGGGGAGGTACTCGTCACCCTGGGCGGTCGTGTCGTTGAGGTACTTCCCGAAGAGCCCGGTGCGGTAGCCGGCTCCCTGGAGCCGGGTTGCGAGGGTGTCGGCCTCCTCGCCGCCGTTGGCGAAGGCTGACCACGAGCCCCACGCGGATGCCCGAGCGTTCTCCCACACGCCGGAGTTGTGCGCGAACTTCCCCGAGAGCAGGCTCGCGCGACTCGGGCAGCACCAGGAGGTCGGCACGAAGGCATTCGGGTAGGACGTGCCCTGTCCGACGAGCTCCTCCATCACGCGTGGCATGCCCACGAGGGTGTTGGCGCGCTGATCGTCGGTGAGGATGAGCAGGACGTTGGGTGCGCCCGCTTCGTCGCGAGTGCTGACGCTTGCCGCAATCGCTGCGGGCCCTGGGGTGGGGGCGAGAGCAGCGCCGACGGGGCCGGCGAGGCCCACCATGAGCCCGAGGGCTACGGCGGGGCCAATCCAGCGCGGGCGCATCCGGACAGTCTGCCCGGTCAGTGACCGAGGTTGCCCGGCGGTCAGCCGCTGATCGTGAGGACGCCGCCGCTGATGGTGGACGTGAGCTTGCGTAGACCCGATTGTGTGACGCCGCTCACTTTGTCGCCGTCGAGGTCGAAGCGAGAGCCGTGCAGGGGACACACCCATCCATTGCCACTCTGCGTCACGATGCCGCCAGCATGGGGGCAACGACGATCGAGTGCGACGTACGTGCTGCGAGCGGTGCGTACGACAGCGACCTGCACGCCATTGAGTGAGCCGACGACAGCCGCACCGCCCACCCTTCTCAGGGCGGGGTACTTAGAGAGTTGCACGCGAAGAGTGCCCGATGCCTGGGCCACTCCGGCGCTGGCAACGGTGGCGGCGCCAAAGCCGCACAGGGCGGCAGCAGCCGCAAGGGCCTGGCGGCGGGTGAGCCCGTTGCTATCGGTGGTCTGCGCCTCGGTCATGGAATGAGTGTGCTCGTTCCTCGGCGGGGTCGCACCTCGAGCGGGACGCCCTTGCCATGTTGCCCGAATCGCCCCTGGCAGGCCGGGGTGCCGGGCGTGCGGCTAGACTCCTGCACCGCAAGGCGCCCGTAGCTCAACGGATAGAGCATTTGACTACGGATCAAAAGGTTGCACGTTCGAATCGTGCCGGGCGCGCCCCCACCACCCGCGTTGATCGTGGGTCCTTCTCCGGTGGCAATTCGCGCACCTGACGTCGCACGCGGCGACTTCCCTCTGGACCGCCCTTAGGCTGTAGCCCCCACGAGCGAGCGTCGAGACGGCCGCAACTTTGGTGGACGCGTCTCTATGGTCGAACTCCAAGACGATGGGATCCGATTCACCACAATCGATGCAGGGATGCTCCAGCAGGTACTCGAGTAGCCACTGCTTGTTGATGTCGACGGCGACCTTCTGTCGACGCCTCGCCTTGGCCTTGTAGTACTCAACGTTTCGCTGGTAGTGGTCCTCCGGAAAGCGCTGGCCGCACTGAGGACATAGTCGTCGTGCATCGGGGGCCGCGTCCATGAACACGATTCTCCGCCGGGGGACTGACAAGTCCCTTTGGACGCGCCCCCACCACGCGCGTTGATCGCGGGTCCCCCGGAGTGGCTCCGATCAGACTGCGCAGCTCATATCTGACCCGCAGCACAGCGGCGACTTGATCTTGCCGTGGCCGTCGGGGCACTGGGAGATGCGCACCTCGGCGCCGGAGTCGAGGACCAGGACGTCATCGACGAGAGCGGCGTTGCAGTGGCCGCAGGTGGTGTTAACGGACATGTCGCAACTGGGGCAGGTGTAGGTAGCCATGGCCTGAGCGTAGCGGCTGCGCGAGACATGTGTCTGGTTATCGATGACGACTGTCTGGCGTTCAGAGTCGGCAGAGATGTATGAACCTACGTTGTGGTCATGAAGCGACTGATGTTCGCGCTATCTGCTGCAGCCCTTGCCACTGCGATGGCGGTCACGGCGGCGCCCGCCATCGCCCAGGACTCGTCGCCTGCCCCGACGATGTGGGTGGCGAGCATTCCTCCGCCCGTGTCGGCGGGATCTACGCAGTACGTGCTGCCGGGGGATCTCATGATGAAGAAGTCTCGTGGCAACCGATCCCTGGGCAAGGTCTCACTCGTCGACGTCGTCGAGAAGCTGGAGCGCCTTCAGGACAAGGGTCGATCGGTCGGCGGCAACCTCAACATCAGGGGCAGGATCCTCGTGATGAAGGGGCTTCCGACCATCCAGGACGATGGAACGGTGAAGGTCCGCGTCGCGCAGGGCCGCGGCACCCGCTCGATCATCGTCCCGCGGATGGATCCGAAGGCCTTGATGTACTCCTGTCCTCCGGGTCAGACCCTCAGCTTCACGTCTTCGGGACAGCCCATCTGCACTTAGATCCCAAGGAGCGGTCGCGTGCTACTCCGACCGATTGAGCGCGGAGTGGCGGCGGGAGTAGGCGAAGTAGACAGCGAAGCCCACGGCCATCCACAGGGCGAAGACCAGCCAGGTCACGGGCTCGAGCCCGGCCACGATCACCACGATGAGGATGAGGCCCAGGATCGGCATCAGCGGGAAGAGCGGTGTCGTGAAGCCTCGCTGCAGGTCGGGCCGCTTGCGTCGCAGCACGATCACCCCGATGTTGACCACCGCAAAGGCACCCAGGGTCCCGATGCTTGTCGCCTCGGCCAACTGGCCCAGTGACACGAAGGCGGCCGGGATCGCGATGATCACGCAGACGATCACGGTGTTGAACACGGGCGTCTGCGTGCGCGGGTTGACGCGCGTGAAGGCCTTGGGCAGCAGTCCGTCGCGGCCCATGGCAAAGAGGATGCGCGTCTGGCCGTAGAGCGTCACGAGCACGACGCTGAAGATCGAGATGATCGCGCCGAGCGCGATGAGGGTGCCCGCCCATGTGCCACCGACCGCCGTGTTGGCGACGGAGGAGAGCACCGCTTCCGATCCTTGGCCCTCGAAGTTTTCCCAAGGCTGGGCTCC
>JBIIDD010000140.1:0-4303 GCA_044238565.1 Candidatus Nanopelagicales bacterium | reverse complement strand
GGCGTCGGGTCAGGAGTCGGCTCCGCTGCCCGACCCGGCGTCACCGAGCGCCGAACTCACACGACTGTGGATGTCACCGAAGACCTCGGCGTGCTCCTCGATCGGCACCTGGTCGAGCTCCTGCAGACGCTCGAGTGCGGCGTCGACGCGTGTGTCGCCCGTGGGCTGGACAGGCACGGCGATCGGCAGACCCTGCTGCTCACCGACTGCGAACGACTCCGTCATGACCCGCCTCCGTCAGCGTCGCGGTGCTTCTTGTCCTTGTCCTTCTGCTTGCCCTTGCCGTCGGCGTGCTTCTTGCCCTTGCTCGCCCGCTCCTCGATCTCGGCACGGAGAGCAGTCACCTGCTGCTCGAGACGACCCACCTCTCGGCGCAGGCTCGCCAACTCGTCCTCGCGAGCGAAGCCGAGGCGGCGTACGACGCGATCGACCTCCTCGCGCACGAGCGAGCGCACCTGATCCGGCGACAGCAGAGCAGCGACCTGCTCGCCCGTCGTCGATGCAGCTTGCACGCCCTGATCCACCACGTCGCCCATCGCTTCACCTCCCTGGGTCCACAGACCCTGGGCCAGTTCCGCAGCCTTGGCAGCTGACATGCCGAGGAGCCCGGAGGCGAGCTGCAGGTAGGGGCGCACTCCGGCCATGGGATCGTCGTCGGGAGGTTGCTGGGTCATGGGACCACGGTACGCGGCCTGGCTCCTGCCTCGTGCCGCGCCCGTTCCACGAGGTCGGCGGCGGACTCGATCGCACAGGGGCGGTCCGCGGACCATGCGGCCGCGCAGGCGCACTGCAGCGCCGCCAGCCAGACCCCACTGATCTCGACACGGAGCTCGCCGTGCTCGACCCAGGCGGATGCGCCACCGAGTTGCCAGACGCCATCTACGAGGCGCGGTCCTCCGGGTCCTCCCGTCGGCGCAGGGGCGTGGTTGAGCGCAGCGAGGTCGGCACCGACGTAGTCCGGCCGCTCCCCCGGCTGTGCCCGCAGTAGCGTGCGAACGTCGCAGATGCCGGTCAGGACCAGCAGCGACGGGACACCAACCCGCGCAGCCCCCGCGATATCCGTGTCGAGCCGATCGCCCACGGCCAGCGGTGACCGCGCTTCACTGCGCTCGATCGAGGCGCGCATGAGTGCGGGGTGCGGCTTGCCGGCGATGTCGTCGGGTGGACGGCCAGCAGCAGCCTCCACCGCGCGAGCCAGACTCCCGTTGCCCGGCGCGCGACCGCCGGGCACGGGCAGGGTCGCATCGGGATTGGTGAGGATCCACTGCGCACCGTGCTGAACTGCGAGAGCGGCAGCCGCCAGGTCGGTCCACGCCACATCGCGCCCGAAGCCCTGCAGCACCGCCTGCACCGAATCGACACCGAGCTCATGCGCACGCCGTGCGCTGAGGCCCGCGCGCTCCAGCGCTAGAGCGACGCCGGGACCACCGACGGCGAGCACGGCGGAGCCCGGTGCCAGCGCTCGGGCCAGCAGGTCGGCACCCGCTTGCGCTGAGGTGACCACCTCATCGTCATCGGCGGGGATGCCGATCACCCTGAGGTGCTCGGCCACCTCCTCGGGTGCGCGGGCGGCGTTGTTGGTGACGAAGGCCAGCCTCATGCCCGAGCCTCGTGCGGTGGCCAGGGCCTCAGTGGCCCCTGGCACGGCGTGGTCACCGATGTAGACCACGCCGTCGAGATCGAGCAGGGCGACATCGTGCATCGTCGACAGGGTCGGCGCCTGCGCGGCGCGGGGATCCATCGGCGTCGTCACGAGGAGACGTCGCCGAGGGGCTCGGCGTCAATGGGTCCCGTGAGCGGCAGGCCCGCCGAACGACGAGCGCGGATCGTGGCCTTCACCTGGGTGAGGGCCCGCGCGTATTCGTCGCGCTCCGGTCGCATGACACACGCCATGGCCAGGTGATCGCGCGACTGGGGGAAATCCTGAAGCCGCCACAGGCTCATGCCCGCGCCGTAGTGCGCGTAATCGTCAGCGGGCGCTGACTCCAGGCATTCGAGGAAGGCCTCGGCCGACTCGGCGTACCGGCCCGAGTCGAAGAGCGCACGCGCACGGATCTCACGTGCGGCCTGCGAGGAGGGATCCTCTTGCAGCACGCGATCGATGAGGATCAGGCTCGCTGCAGCATCGCCTGTCGCGAGCAGATCGCCAGCACGCCGGAACCAGTCGTAGAGGCTCCCGCTCGGGGCACCCTGCGCTGTCATCCCCCTATCGTGTCACGGCACGTGCCGCCTAGGCTGCACGGCGGACGTCGCGGGCCACGATCTCGGTCCGCGATGTAGGCCCAGCACCCGACTTCCAAAACCTGCGCTGGAGCCAGCCTTCGACTTCGACGACATCTCCGTCGTGCCAGGCGAGCAGGCGCCGACGCGCGGCCGCGGACCACGCCACGCATTCCAGGGCATCAACGCGCACATGGCCGGCCGGTCCGCGCTGCCGGGCGGGCCGGTCGACCACGATGCGGAAGGCCACGGCCTCGTCTCCGCTGGGCATGTCGACCCGGGTCACTCCCGAGAGCCGACCGCGCAAGCGCACTTCGCTGTAGGTCGAATCCTCCGGGCTTGCTGGGCGTGCAGGGGGCATGGCTCCTCCTCATCGTGAGACCCGGCCGGCCCGACCGGGTACGGGCCTACGATGCGTCTCGTGCGCCCGCCCTGGTGATCGGCCCGGCACGGTGTGGATGACGACGCGAGGAGAATGCTGTGGACGCAGTGAAGGATCTGGGCGGTGAGGTCTTCGAGATCGACACCCTCATGGGCGGACACGCCGGCATCACGGCCGGATATCTCATCCGATCCGACCGCCCCTGCCTTGTCGAGACGGGTACGGCGCTGTCCGCTCCGACTGTGATCGCGTCGCTCGCCGCACTCGGCATCGGACCCGAAGACCTTGCCACCGTGGTGGTGACGCACATCCACCTCGACCATGCCGGCGGCGTAGGCGATATCGCCGCAGCGTTTCCGAATGCCCAGGTTGTCGTGCACGAACGCGGTGCCCGCCACCTCGTGGATCCGACAAAGCTCGTCGCCAGTGCCCATCGCGTCTTCGGGCCGGTCATGGAGGAGCTCTTCGGCGACCTCAAGCCCACCGAAGCGGCACGGGTGGTCGCACTGGGTGACGTCGGCGTCATCGACCTCGGGGGCGGACGGCGCCTGGAGGCCTTCCACGCACCCGGGCACGCTTCGCACCACGTCGGCCTACTCGATCCCGAGACCGGTGATCTCTACACGGGTGACGCAGCGGGGGTCTACGTGCCCGAGGCCGATGAGTTACGCCCGGCAACGCCACCGCCGGACTTCGACCTCGATCTCGCCCTGGCCTCGATGGATCGCATGCGTCAGATCGCACCCCAGCGACTCCTCTTTGCGCACTACGGCCCCGTCGGCGCTGTGGATTCGGCACTCGACCGCTCCGAGTCCGTCCTGCGCCAGTGGGTGGCGATGGTGCGCGAGGCGCGCGCCCTGCAGATGGACCTCGACCACGCCGTGGCCATGGTGCGCGAGCGCACGCCCATCACCTTCGCGGGCGAGCAGACGCGAGCGGAGCGCGAGGCGACCTGGGAGTTCCTGTCATCCACCGCGGCCAACGTCGCGGGCATCAGCCGGTGGCTGGATCAGGCTGAGGGGCCGGGCTCGACATCGGGGGATGCGGCGTCGGTCGGACGCTGATCCTCCTCGTCTTCCCCCCAGGCTTCGTCGAAGACGATGCCGTCCATCTCGGCCATGCGCTCCTCAGCGTCGGTAATGCCCTCGGGATCAGCCTGGGCTGCGCGCTCGAACCATGTGCGCGCCTCTTCTCCTCGCCCGAGCTCAAGCAGCGTATCTGCGTAGGCATAGCGCAAGCGGGGCAGCCACTCCTCTGTCCTTCGCGAGTTGAGCGCCGGCACCTGCAGCAGGAGTAGCGCAGCATCAGGCTGGCCGAGGTCGCGCCGGGCGCCTGCCGCGACGATGCGCGCCTCGACCCGCGAGGCGTCCGACAGGTCGCCTTCCGGCACCGAATCCAGCAGTTCGAGCGCCTTGCGCGGCCGGCCCAACCCGCGTTCGCAGTCGGCCATGACCGGCACGTAATCCTGGTCTCCTGTCATGCGCCGCACCGCCCTCAGCTCTGCAAGAGCAGTGGCATAGTCACCCGCCGAGTAGGCAGCGATCCCCAGGGCCTCGCGCACCACCGAGACACGACCGGCGAGCCGTTTCGCCTCGTGTGCGTAGGCCAGCGCGAGGTCGACGTCGTCGGCCTCCAGGGCGCGCGAAGCGGCTACAAGCAGGCGCGCCACGGTGAGTCCTAGCTCCTCCGGGAGGGTCCGCA
>JBIIDD010000139.1:0-4316 GCA_044238565.1 Candidatus Nanopelagicales bacterium | reverse complement strand
CGCGGTCGTGATCCTGCCGGCGTTCGCGGCAATGTTCATGGTGATGTGGGACCTCACCTTCGACCCCAATAGCTCGACCGTGCGCCAGTGGTGGATATGGCGCGACGGAGGCGGCTACTTCGGCGTGCCCATCTCCAACTTCGCCGGGTGGTACCTCACCGTCTTCAGCTTCATGCTCGTCTTCGCCCTCTGGCTGCGCTTCACCCACGCACAGCCGCCCGTGGACGCAGCGGACGAGGTGGGCGACCGGGGCCTGTGGTACGCCGCGATCGCGGTCTACGCCGCCCTGGCCATCTCCCATATCCCCATGCGGAGCATCGCGGGAGCCGACCAGGTCACCGACGGCGCAGGGCAGATGTGGAATGTCGTGGCCATCGCCCAGGGGGTCGGACTGGTGGCGGTCTTCACCATGGGCGCCGCCACCGCCCTCGCCGTCCAGGCCGTCGCCTCCTCGCGCCCCCGCCGTTGACGTAGCGGCCGACTAGGGGCCATCTGTCGGGGTGCACCCGCGGGGTCAGCCGGTGCGACGCGGCGTATCCGACGTGGCCGGAACGCCGGGTGCGGACACGTCGTAGTACTTCGCGTCCACCTGGAAGAGCGTCTGCAGCACCCGCGCCTTGAACTCGCCGTCCTGTGCCGAGCCCCACATCACCTCGGAGCCATTGCGCAGCAGGAGGGTGACGTCATTGCGCGTCGACGCCTCGATGCCCACGACCTTGCGCCGGATGTCCTCGGGGAGCTCCCGGGCGACGGTGACGGCCGCACCCACCCCGTCGCCGGTGGCGCGCACGACCGGCAGATCTCCCTCGATCCCGGTGACGGTGCGGATCACCGCACCGCTGGCATCCACGACGTCATAGCCGCCGCCGCTCGAGACGAGCGCAACGGGAGTACGCCGCACCACGTCGATCACGATCGCGTCAGGCCACGAGCGACTCACCGCGACCGATTCCACGCTGGGTAGCGCGGCGATGCGCTGCTCGATGGCGCCGGTGTCGACGCGCAGCAGGGGCGTGCCCGTCTCCACCTGCGCGGCCACACGCACCTCGTCGGGGGTGAGCGGCCCGGCGACCGCGGGCGCGGAGCTGACCGTGACCTGCACCTGCGTCACGGCGAGCCACGGCGAGAACCACAGCAGCCAACCCAGGGCCAGGGCGATGGGGACGATGATGACGACCGGGATGAGCCAGCGCTTCACGCACGCTCCCGCAGCATCTCGACGATCTGGGGAGCAAGGAGCCCGACATCGCCCGCGCCCATCGTGAGCACGACATCGCCGGGGCGTGCCCGCTCGACGACGACGCGGGGCACCTGCGCCCACGACGGCTCGAAGCACACGCGGTCGGCCGGCAGCGGCACGGCGGCTGCGATCACGGCACCACTCGCACCGGGGATCGGCTGCTCCCCCGCGCTGTAGACCTCGAGCACGATGACCTCATCGGCGAGCCCGAGCGCCTGGCCGAAGTCGCGGGCGAAGACGGAGGTGCGCGTGTAGCGGTGGCTCTGGAAGGCGACGACGACACGGCCATCGCCGGCGACCTCGCGCGCCGCGCGCAGCGTCACCTCGACCTCGGTGGGGTGGTGGGCGTAGTCGTCATAGACGCGGATGCCGTCGACCTGGCCGCGCAGCTCGAAGCGGCGCTGCGTGCCCGTGAAGGCTGCGAGCCCCTCGGCGGCCTCGGCCAGGGAGGAGCCCAGCACGGAGACGACCGTCCAGGCCGCCGCGGCGTTGAGGGCGTTGTGCAGTCCGGGCACCTGCAGCGTCACGGTGCCGCGCCGCATGCCATGGTCGACGATGCCGAAGGACCAGCCGCGCTCGCGTGCGACCGGATCGGTGATGCGCACGTCAGCATCAGCGGCCTGACCGTAGGTCACCACGCGTACGCCGTCCGCACGGGCGCGATCAGCGACGCGGCGCGCACCCGGGTCGTCAGCGCAGATGACCGCCACGCCCGCCGTCTCCTTTGTCGCCGCGCAGAAGCGCACGAAGGCGTCCTCGATGCTCGCGAGGTCAGCCCAGTGGTCGAGGTGGTCCGCTTCGACGTTGGTGACCACCGCCACCTGCGGCGTGATGGCGAGGAAGGAGCCGTCGGACTCATCAGCCTCGACGACGAAGTGCGGGCCCGTGCCCCAGTGCGCGTTGGTGCCCGAGGACTGCAGCTCGCTGCCGATCGCGAAGGACGGGTCCTCGCCACAGGCCTGCAAAGCGACCGTGACCATCGAGGTGGTCGTCGTCTTGCCGTGGGTGCCGGCGATGGCGATCGGCTGGCGCCCAGCCATGACGGCGTTGAGCGCCTCCGCGCGGGTCCACACGGGCAGCCCGCGGCGGCGCGCCTCCACCACCTCGGGATTGGTCGGCGGGATCGCGGTGGAGGCCACCACGACCGATGCGACCGGCTCACCGTCGAGGCACTCGATGCCGTGGCCGACGTGCACCTGTGCTCCGAGGGCACGCAGTGCCGCGAGCCGCCGCGACTCCTTGGCATCGCTGCCCGACACGGGCACACCCTGGGCCAGCATGAGGCGTGCCAGTGCCGACATGCCGGCACCACCGATGCCGATGAGGTGCACGCGCGTGACGCCGTCGAGCGAGGGGGCCATCACCTACCCCCCGCCGCCGCACGCACCATGTCGGCGAGGCGCTCGGCTCCGTCGCGTACGCCGTGCGCCGATGCCGCGCGCCCCATCTCGGCGAGGCGCTCGGGGTCGGCGACGAGCGGCAGCACCTGAGCCCGCAGCGCACCGGCGGTGAAGTCGGCGTCCTCGATGAGCAGGCCACCTCCCGCCGCGACGACCGGCTGCGCATTGAGGCGCTGCTCCCCATTGCCGATGGGCAGGGGCACGTAGACGGCAGGCAGGCCCACGGCGGCAAGCTCCGCGCAGGTCATCGCACCGGCCCGCGTGATGGCGAGGTCGGCGGCGGCGTAGGCGAGATCCATGCGGTCGATGTAGGGCAGCGTCACATATGCGATGTCGTCGTCGTCGACAGGGACCACACCCGTCGCACTCTCCCCGACGGCATGCAGCACCTGGACCCCGTCGGCGCGCAGATCGGCTGCGGCGCCGGTCACCACTTCATTGAGCCGCTTCGCACCCAGCGATCCGCCGAAGACCAGCAGCGTGGTCCGGTCCGGGTCCAGCCCGAAGTGCGCGCGCGCTGCAGCCCGCTGCCCCGTGCGATCGAGTGTGACGATCGAGCTGCGCATCGGCATGCCCATGTACGTCGCGCCGGGGATCGATCCGGCGACGGCCTCGGCCACCCACGGCGTGAAGCGAGCACCGAGCCTATTGGCCATGCCTGCGCGCGCATTGGCCTCGTGGATGACGATCGGCACTCCTGCCGATCGCGCGGCGAGGTAGGCGGGGGCCGCGACGTAGCCGCCGAAGCCCACGACGACATCGGGCTTCTCCTCCGCGAGGATCCGGCGCATCTGGCGCACGGATCCCGCAATGCGGGGTGCGACGAGCAGCAGGTCCTTCGACGGCTTGCGCGGCATCGGCACGGCGGGCAGCGTGCGCAGGCGGCGCCCGCGCTCGGGCACGAGCCGGGCCTCGAGGCCCACCGAGCGGCCGACGAAGACGACCTCGGTGGCCGGGTCCTGCGCGGTGAGGGTGTCGGCGAGGGTGAGCGCGGGCTCGATGTGCCCCGCCGTGCCTCCGGCGGCGAGCAGGATCTTCACCGCATCACGCCCGGCGGGTCGGCGAAGCCGCCCCTGACGGGCTGGCCCGGCGGGTCGGCGAAGCCGCCCCTGACGGGCTGGTCTGCTTCCGCTGTGCGGGCTTCTTGGATCGCGGTGCGGAGTCGGGGCCTCCGTCGATGACCGTCAGGGAGACCGGCTTCACGGGTGCACCGCCGGCCGTCGCGCCGGCTCTGCGCGCGAAGGACATGAGCATGCCCAGCGAGATGAGCAGCGGCACCAGCGAGGAGCCGCCGTAGGACACGAGCGGCAGGGGCACGCCGGTGATGGGCAGCAGCGAGAGCACCGCGCCGATGTTGACGACCGCCTGGAAGACGATCCAGGTGCCGACACCGGCGGAGGCCAGGCGCACGAAGGCATCGTCGGAGGAGTGCACGAGTCGGAAGGCGACGAAGGCGATGACGGCGAAGAGGCCGAGCACGGTGAGCGTGCCCACCAGACCGAGTTCCTCGCCGACGACGGGGAAGATGAAGTCGGTGTGCGCCTCGGGCAGCGAGCCCCACTTCTCGCGACTCGCACCGAGGCCGAGCCCCCACCAGCCGCCGGTGCCGAGCGCGAACTGTCCCTGGGTGACCTGCCAGCTCTCGCCGAGCCGATCAGCCGAGGGATCGAGCCAGG